>DSDF01000078.1 GCA_011048835.1 Methanoculleus sp.
CACACCCGTGCACAGATGCCGCAGTTGATGCAGGCATCGCTAACACTGAGATACGCGTCGATCAGTTCCAGTGCCCCTTCTGGACAGACCGAGACGCACGCACCGCAGTATCCACAGACCTCCCTGTGTATGTTGAGCATTGTGAACATGTTGTGTGCCGGTTTGTATAACCTTTACGAAGTCCGTAGAGCGTGTACCGCCCGGATTGGCTGGTCCTATCCGGCCGGATGTGCCCGGTGGTGGCCGGGCGGTCGCCCTTTCGGTCGTTTCGTTCGCAACAACAAAATACGGCTCTTCGGGTGGGCGCGCACTCCCGGCGTGAATAATAACAGTTAATACGTTATTCGTGAAAAATTGTACCCGCATGGGGGTTGAACTGAGCGGAGGGCCGACGCAGGACGAGATCCTGGCGATATCCCTCGCCAAGATGGATCTGCGGGAGGGCGATGTGGTTGCCGATATCGGCTGCGGCACGGGGAAGGTCGCCATCGCCGCCGCCCGCCGTGCCGCGCGCGTGATAGCGGTGGACCGGCGTCCCGAGGCGATTGCCCATGCCCGCGAGGCGATCATGAAGGCGGGGTGCGGGAATATCGATCTCATCGGGGGCGAGGCGGCGGAGATGCTCGAGGGCGTGGATTATCTCGACTGTGCGTTTGTGGGGGGATCGCGGGACATCGAGAGGGTCCTTGACCTGCTTTCCTCGCGCGTGCGGCGGTGCGTGGTCGTCAATGCCGTGCTGCTGGAAACCCTGCACCGGGCAGCGGATACGCTCAGTGCGCTCGGGTTTTTTGTGGAAGTGGTGCACGTGCAGGTCTCACGCTCCCGGCCCCTTGCGGGCGGGCTGATGCTCGAGCCGATCAACCCCATCTTTATCATCACCGGGAGGCGCACCTGATGTTCGTGGCCGTGGGCCTCGGGCCGGGCGATCCCGAGCTCCTGACCGTGCGGGCGGTGCGCCTGCTCAAAGAGGCGGATGCGGTCTTCGTGCCCGGTGAGGTCGCCCGCGCCATCGTCGCGCCCTACCGCACCGATGCGACGGTGCTGGACTTTCCGATGACGGACGATGAGAGTCGTATCAGGAGATGCATGGAGGAGAATGCCGAAACAATCGCGCCTGCGGCACGGCGGGGGCTTGCGGTCTTCGGGCTGCTCGGGGATCCCCACTTTTTCGGGACCGCGTCACGGCTCTGTGCGGTGCTCCACGAGCGCCACCCGGAGATAGCGTACCGTACGGTGCCCGGGATTTCCGCCATCACCGCCTTTGCCTCCGCCGCCGGCATCGATGTCAACGGCGGCATGTGCGTGAGCGATGGCTCAGTGGTGGATGGCCGCCTCCTCCTCAAGGTCACCCGGCCGAGAGAGGCCGCAGCAGGGCTCAGGAAGGAGGGGTTTTCTGAATTCGTCCTGGTGGAGCGGATGTTCATGGAAGGACAGATGATATACAGGAATGAGGATTTGCCCGAAAAGAGCCCTTACTTTTCGGTGCTGTTTGCGAGGCGGTGAGATGGGAAAGGTCTACGTCGTCGGTGCCGGGCCCGGAGCCCCCGACCTGATCACGGTCCGGGGGCAGCGGCTCCTCGACGCCGCCGATGTGCTCATCTATGCAGGATCGCTGGTCAACCCCGCGCTGGTGGCATCCTCCCCTGCCCCCGAGAAGTACGACAGCTGGGGGATGAGCCTCGAAGAGCTGGTGGCGGTGATGGCCGGCGCGGTTGCCGGGGGGAAGACGGTGGTCCGCCTGCACTCCGGGGACCCGTCCCTGTACGGGGCGATCGTCGAGCAGATGGCTGAACTGGAGGCGCGGGGCATCGACGTGGAGATCGTGCCGGGGGTATCGAGCCTCTTCGGGGCGGCCGCGGCGTTAAAGACCCAGCTCACGCTGCGCGGCGTCTCCGATTCGGTGATCCTCACCCGCCCCGCGGGAGCGACCCTTGCGAACGACCAGATCGACGAGCTCTCCCGCCTGGGCACAACACTGGTTATTTTCCTGGGCACAGAACACCTGGAAGAAGTGGTGGGCCGGCTGGAGTGCCCGCCCGATACTCCCGCGGCAGTGGTCTATCACGCCACCTGGCCCGATGAGCTGGTCGTCAGGGGCACCGTTGCCGATATCACAGAAAAAGCCCGTGCGGCCGGGATCGAAAAAACCGCGCTGATCATCATCGGGGGCGTGGTGGACTCCACCCGCTCCCCCTTCACGCGTTCACGCCTCTACGAATGAAACCTGTTGCGGTAATCTCACTCGGGCGGTTCGAAACGAAAGCCCGGGATCTCTGCGAAACGATCGGGGCGGACTACCTGCCCTACGACAGCAGCGCCTTTGCGGAAGCGTTCGGGCGCTATGGCCGCATCATCGCCCTGATGTCGGCGGGGATCGCGGTGCGCGCCGTCGCACCGCTGCTGCGGGATAAGTGGGTGGACCCTGCCGTTGTGGTGGTGACGCCCGATCTGCGATTCGCCGTTCCTCTCGTAGGCGGCCACCACGGCGCGAACGACCTTGCACGGCAGCTCGGGACCCTGGGCATGATTCCGGTGATCAGCACCGCCACCGAGACCGCCGGCCGCCCCTCGGTGGAGGGCATCGCCCGGGATCAGGACCGCGTGGTGCTCACGCGGGACGCGACCCGGGCGGTCAATGCCGCGCTGCTCGATGGGGATGTGCCGGTTGTTCCGGTCTCGGGACCGGCGGTGGTCATCGCCGATCCGGGCGTGGCCATCCTGGTGCGGTCGGGTGCGTACGTGGTGGGCATCGGCTGCCGGCGGGGTGTCGGTGCGGACGAGGTCAGGTCGGCTATCGGACAGGCCCTCGACAGTGCGGGGATAGGCCCGGATGAAGTGCTCGCCTATGCGACCACCACGCACAAACAGCAGGAGCGCGGACTTGCGGAGGCGGTGGTGTCGCTGGGGGGCAACCTCGTATTCGTCGACGATGCCGCCATCAATCGTCAGGACGCCCCCTCCCCCTCGCGTGCCGCGCTCATCGGCCTTTCGGGCGTGGCCGAGCCGGCGGCGCTGGCGCTCGCACGCCACGGGGACCTTGTCATGAAGAAAACCATTTACGGGAGCGTGACCATTGCCATCGCACGATAACACACGGGCAAAACTCTACATTGTGGGAATCGGGCCGGGGAGCCCGGAAACACTCACCGGACAGGCCCGAAGGGCACTTGCCGGGGCGGACTGCATCATCGGCAACACCTTCTACCTGGCCCAGATCGAGGATCTGTGCGCCGGCAAAGAGATCATCCGCAGCACCATGGGGCGGGAGGTGGACCGGGCGAAGCAGTGCATCGACCTCGCCAAACGATGCGTGGTGGCCATGGTGAGCGGGGGCGATCCCGGGGTCTACGGGATGGCGAGCATCGTCCTCGAGGTGCTGGCGCAGTCCGGCGCTGAAGTGGAGGTGGAGGTGGTGCCGGGGGTGACCGCGGCTACCGCTGCGGCGTCGCTGCTGGGATCGCCGCTCTCCGGCGATCACGTCACCCTCTCCCTCTCCGACCTGCTTACCCCCCGCGAGGAGATCGAGCGGCGCCTGCACCTTGCGTTCCAGATGAAGGTGCCGGTGGCGCTCTACAACCCGAAAAGCAGGGGGAGGCCGCACAATCTTGCCATGGCGCTCGACATCGCCCTCGTGCACCTGCCCGGCAGCACGCCCGTGGGCGTGGTGCAGAACGCGTTTCGCGAGGGCGAGAAACGGATCGTCACCACCCTGCAAGCGTTGCGGGACGATGACTCCTGCGTGGACATGCGCTCCCTCGTGATCGTGGGGGGCGAAGAATCGAGATTCTGGGAGATGAACGGAGATGTCAGAGGAATCATCACGCCGAGAGGCTACCACCGGAAATACGTATATTGACCCCGGCGCCGACACGCCGGAAGGCTATGCAATCTCCCGGTCGAGCAGGGAGCTGGCCCGCCGCGTGGTGGGCGACCGCACGCCGGAAGACCGCATCCGCCAGCGGTGCGCCATTGCGGTGGGCGATTTCGTCATGGCCGATCTGGTCATTGTCCAGCCCGGCGCCATCGAGGCCGGCATCGCCGCCCTCGGGCGTGGCGCACCCCTCATTACCGATATCCGCATGGTGCAGATGGGCGTCCGCAAACAGGAGCACAGGAGCGATGTTCTCTGCGCCCTCGATTACGGGGAGGGTATCGCCCGGGACCGGGGCATCACCCGCAGTTCCGCGGGCTTCGAAGCGCTGCGGGATCGGATGGAGGGCGCCATCGTGGTGGTGGGCAACGCCCCCTCCGCCCTGCTCGCCCTCTGCCGCATGATCGAGGAGGGGGTGCGCCCGGCACTGGTGGTCGGCATGGCGGTGGGGTTCGTCAATGCTGCGGAATCAAAGGAGGTGCTGCGATCCCTCCCCGTCCCCTCCGTCTCCACCCGGGGCACGCGGGGCGGCACACCCCCTGCGGTGGCAGCGGCAAACGAGATCATCACCATGTACGTGGAGAAGCGGGAGGCCCCGGAGTGACGGTGCGGGACCCGGTGACAGGGTTCGAGTACCCCGAGAAGTGGGTCGAGGCGTGCACCGATGAAAACGGTCTCCTGCTGGCGGAATCGGGGTTCGGGGTGCTCACCGCGTCGGGCAGGGTGCTGCGCCGCGGGCTTTCCACCGGGACGACGGCGGCTGCGGCCTGCAAGGCGGCGGTGCTCTCGCTGTCCGCGCCCCTCTCTACGGTGGAGGTGCGCCTTCCCTGCGGGCTTCTCGCCGTCCTTCCGGTGAAGGCGGTGGGAGGACGTGCCGTGGCGCACAAGGATCACGGCGATTACACTGATGACATCACCGGCGGCCTCACCTTCGAAGCCGACGCAGTCGAGACCGGGGAAGGAATCGAGTTTATCGCCGGTTTCGGGATCGGGCGGTTTGCCCGGGACACGCCGCGGTATGCGAAAGGGGATCCTGCCATCAGCGCCACCGCCGGCTGGTGCATCGAGAATGCCATCCGGGAGGCGGTGGAGGAGACCGGGATTGCGGGCGTCCGCGTCACCCTCGCCATCCCCCGCGGCGCAGAAATCGGGGCGCTGACCCTCAACTCCCGGGTGGGCGTGGAGGGCGGCATCTCGGTGCTCGGCTCGACAGGCCTGGTCGAGCCCTGGGACGACCACCTCACCGAGTCGGCGTTCGCCCGGATCGCGGCGGCCGACCGGGTGGTGATCACCACCGGGCGGGTGGGGCTTCGCTACTCGCGCATGCTCTTTCCCGGCCACGAGGTGGTGCTGGTGGGCAAGCATCTCAAACGAGGCCTCGAGGCGGCACGCGGTGAGGTGATCCTCTGCGGGCTTCCGGCGCTCATCCTGAAATTCATCGACCCCGCCATCCTCGAGGACACCGGGCATGCCACCGTGGAGGAGCTCTCCGTCTCACCCCACTTTTCGGCGATCGTGGAGGGGGCGCTGCGCACCTTCAAGGAGCGCTTCCCCCACGCACGGGTGGTAATCGTGGACCGGGAAGGCCGGATTGTGGGGGATTCGGGATGAAGATCGTTGGGGTCGGCTGCGGGCCGGGGATGCTGACCGAGGAGGCGATCCGGGCGATCGGCGAAGCGAGGCTCATCTACGGGTCGGGACGGGCCATCGATCTTGCTGCTGACCACATTCCCGGCGGCTGTGCGGTGCACGAGATCACCGACTATGCGAGCCTGCGAAAGCTTCCCGTCCATGCCGTGCTGCTCTCCACCGGTGATCCGATGCTCGCCGGGCTCGGGTACCTGGGCGGGGAGATCATCCCCGGCATCTCCTCGATGCAGGTTGCGTTCGCCCGGCTCTCCCTCTCCCTCACCCGCGTGGCGGTGGTCAACGCCCACGGCAAAGACCACGATGCTGCGATCGAGGACGCTGCGGCGGAGATCTGGCGGGGCCGTTGCGTGTTTCTCATCGCCGATCCGGCCTTCCCGGTGACGGCGCTGGCAGCGGCGCTCGAGGGCCCCCATCCCCGCTGCCGCATCGCCGTCTGCGAGCACCTGGGCTACCCGGACGAGCGGGTAGCGGTCGGCACCACCGCCGATCCCCCGGCACCGGCGACCGATCTGTTCGTGGTGGTCGCGGGCGAGTTCTGATTTTTACTTTTTTTCGTCCTGCGAGGCTTTTTCTCCGCGTCCTTCGCCGTCTTCATGTTCGTGGCGGTGGTGGATGTCGTAGGTGTGGGGATGGGTGTGCATCATCGGGGCATGGGTGTGTTCGTGGAGGTGTTCGGTTCCCGGCACGACCTCAAGCCGATGTTCATGGGCGTGATGGGGTTCATCGTGCCGGTGGCGGTGGGAATGGGTGAGGGGGAGGTGGCGATGCGGGGACAGTGCCCCTCCCCGATGAGGAGCAGGGCGCGAGGGTCATCGGGGGCAGGGAGGCGAAGAACAGCGTGCCTGGTGCTTCCATGAAGATGAGAAACGAGAAAACCACGCCGAGAAAGGGGGCGGTGGCGAATGCGGCTCCGGTGCGGGCCGCGCCGATGTGCCGGAGCGATATGCTATACAGTACGATGGAAAGGCCGTAGGAGACAAATCCCAGCAGAGGCGCCCGGCCGATGATGGAGAATGTCCTTTGCGGCGATCCGGCAGGTGAAGTTGTTGTCCATTCCCCGGAGAATACAGGCCAGGATTACCCCGAGCGCACCGGGGCGATGTCCCACGTCCCGTTGCCGGCAACAGAGAGCAGTACCCCGCCGGCAAAGACCCCCGCAACAAGCCAGGGGAGGTCCCCTCGTGGAATTTTCGCGCCGGGGTTCACCGCTCCGGCGAACACCCTGCGCACCGTCATAAGCAGGGCGAGCTCCAGCCCGCTGCCCGGGTAGAGCCGGCCCGGCGAGGGTTACCGGACCCGTGCCCGCAAGCAGCACCTTGGCTGCCGGCGTGCTCACGCCGAAGAGGGCCGCGGCAACAAGGGGGAGGAAGACCGGATATGCCGTGGAAAATCTCATGACCCGGATGTTGGTGCCTCGATCCGTTCGACTGTGATCGTGATGCCGCTCTCCTCTCGGTAGGTCTGTATCCGTCGCATGGTGTGATCGATCATGCCGCCCGAGGTGAGTATGAGCGGTGTCTCACCGGCGAGCGCCCGAAGGATGCAGCGGTCGATCACTCCGTACGAGATCTCCGGTTCGAGACCCTGCCGGCGGGCGGAACGTTTCGCTTTCGATCCCATGGCGCCGATGCAGGTGATCCCGTATGAGGCGGCGATCCCGGCGATCCCGCCGTCATGGAATGCATCCGCATCACAGAGGAGTATCCTCCCCCTGCGTCTCGTGCCGCTCCCATCAAGGTGCTGCTCGAGCACGTCGATGAGGGACAGCATGCCGGACGGGATGGCTGTCGCCCCGATCACTCCTCGCCGAACCAGCTGGCAGTGGAGATCGACGATCATCGGCGGCTTCAGGCGCGCCCTCTGCAGCAGGGCCTCATCGGCAAACACCTCCCCGGGCAGCCCGGAGGCGAGAATGGTCCCCTCGTGCATGAAGACGACCTCGTCCGCCCAGCGATAGGCGAGCTCGACATCGTGCGTGGAGAGGAGAATGGTCGTGCCGGCAAGGTTGAGTTCGTCGAGCAGGTCCAGGATCTCTTCAGCCCCCGCAGGGTCGAGCGATGCGGTCGGCTCGTCGAACACGAGCACTTCAGGGTCCATGGCAAGAATTCCTGCAATTGCCACCCGTTTTTTCTCCCCGCCGGAGAGGTGGTGGGGCGGGCGTTTCTCGTAGCCTGCAAGCCCCACGTCGTGGAGGGCATGTTGCACCACCGTGTTGAGCTGTTCTCCCTCGATGCCCAGGTTCAGGGGGCCGAACGCCACATCCTGGTAGACCGTGGGGGCAAACACCTGCATATCCGAGTTCTGAAAGACGAGGCCCACCGTTTTGCGCAACCTTCGAAGCGACCGGGCATCGTAGCGGACGGGAGAGCCGTTAAGGAGCACCTCTCCGCAGCCGGGCCTGAGCGTGCCGTTGCACATCAAGAGCAGCGTCGTCTTTCCGGCCCCATTGGGCCCGACCAGGGCGACCTTGCTCCCCCGCCGGATCCTGAGCGAGATGCCTTTGAGTGCTGCGGGCATGGTGGGGTAGGCAAAGTGTACTTCGCGCAGTTCAAGGACCGATTCCATTCTTCTCTCTCCTGTGGTCAGTTCTCTTCATCCCCCGGGAATGACCATGAAGGCGATACAGATGCAGAGGTAGACCGCAACGCTGAGCAAGGCTCCTCTGGGGATCCGCCCCTCCTGATCCATGACATTGAGTTTCCCGTCATAGCAGCGCGCATCCATGGCACGCAGGAGATCCTCCCCCTTCTCCCAGCTGCGCAAAAACAGCATGGCTGCGAGCATCGAGAAGGCGGAGAGCGAATTTCTGAAAGTGGTGTACCCGAACCGCATCACCTGGGCATTCCTGATGGCGATCGCCTCACCGATGAGGATGAAGATATAGCGGTAGATGAGCATCGAGAGGTCGATGAACTCCTGCGGGAGGTGCAGCTGTCGCATCACCGCGAAGAGCTCCACCGCCGGGGTGGTGAGAGCGATGAAGTAGAGAGCGCTCATGCCGCCGAACGTCCGTGCCAGCAGGAGCAGGGCGAGATCTGTGCTCTCCGTGGTCACGGCGAGGTGCAGGCCGAATACCGACCATTCCCGGAGTAGCTCGCCCCCGCCCGTGAGCAGCAGGATGACAATGCAGCTCGTGACGGCGAAGGATGCCGGGATGGCGAGCAGGCGGAGGTAGATGCCGGTCGGGATGCGGGCGAGGAGCACTGTGGCGCACCCGAGGGAGAGGCCGATGAAAAGAGGTGCATACGGGGTCTGCGACATGACCCCGATGAGGATGCAGCCGGCACCGAGGAGCAGTTTGACGCGCGTGTCCACCTCTCGCAGTCCGTTGGTGTGCGCATAGTCGTCCAGGATATTCTCCATATCACTCCTCCCCGGCAGGACCGCCACTCATGAGTACAGATTTGGTGAAAAAAGTGTTAATGGTTACCGGACATCGTCACTCCACCGTCTTCCTTCCCCGGTAATAGCCGAAGAAGTAGCCGATGACGATCGCCCCGATCGCTGCCTGCAGAGAGAAGAAGAGCGACTCGATCTCACCGCTCGGGGGTTCCCAGATGGGATCGAACCAGGGCTCGTAGCCGCTGTCTTCGATGATCTCCGCGGCGACCCCGTCGGCACCGCCCCAGGCCTCCTCGTCTTCCCCCTGATCCGCCTGGATTGCGGCGTTTTGCACCAGGAAGATGGCAGCGAAGATGATAAGCGCCGCTACCACCACGAGTTCGAGCCCGTACTTCATGCGGCAGGCCCCCTGATCCGTTCCACCGTGCGTTCGGTGAGCACGTTCAGGCCTACGAGGAGATCCGGGCGCACGGCGATGATGTATTTGAAGACCAGGGCGATGACCAGTCCTTCGATGATGGCCAGCGGTACCTGGGTGAAGGCGAAGACCGTGCCGAAAGCGACCAGCGAGGTCGTGAACCCGCCGGCCTCTGCGGGAAATGCCAGGGCGAGCTGGACCGAGGTCATCACGTAGGTGAAGAGGTCTGCAAGGGCTGCTGCAAGGAAGACGGTCACGAAGGTGTTTATCCCCGTTTTCGCACCGGCCCGGTAGATGGCCCAGGCAACGATCGGCCCGGCGATGCCCATCGAGAAGACATTGGCGCCCAGGGTGGTCAGTCCGCCGTGGGCGAGGAACAGGGCCTGGTAGATGAGCACGATCAGGGCCAGCACAGAGGTGATGAACGGGCCGAAGAGAATGGCGCCGAGTCCGGTGCCGGTCGGGTGCGAGCAGCTCCCGGTCACGGAGGGGAGTTTCAGCGAGGAAAGGACGAACATGAACGCGCCTGCAACAGCGAGCAGCGGAAGCGCCTCGCGCCGCTCGTTGACGAGAATCTTCAGCTGGTACAACCCGTAGATGATGAATGGCGCCGAGATGAGGAACCAGATCTGCCACCACGGGCCCGGTAAGAATCCTTCCATTATATGCATGGGAAATACCTCGGATGTGATAATGACATATGAGTCAACTCTAAAAAATTTAACTTCATTAAATTTATATTGATATGTTTCGCTCTGCCATCTCCTGTTTGGGAGGGGAGTGAAAAGGGCACTGGAGAAGCATACGCTTATTGAACACGCACCACAGACGTAGTAGTGATGGTTCCCCGTATCGTTATCGCAGGCACCCACAGCGGGTGCGGCAAGACGAGCATCGCCAGTGGCATTATGGCCGCGCTCGTAGCGCGCGGGCTCGCCGTCCAGCCCTTCAAGGTGGGGCCCGATTTCATCGATCCCAGCCACCATACCGCCATCTGCAGGCGCCCCTCCCGCAACCTCGATCCCTTCATGATGGGCGAGGAGGGCGTTGCCGCTACCTTCGCCCGCGCTGCCGCAGGCGCGGATATCGCCGTCATTGAGGGCGTCATGGGCATGTTCGACGGCCTCGAGGGGAGCGATTTTGGCAGCACCGCCCATGTGGCGAGGATCCTCGCCGCACCGCTGGTGCTGGTGGCGGATGTCAGGGGGGCGTCCCGCAGCGCCAATGCCATGGTGAAGGGCTACCGGGAGTTCGATCCCACGGTGCCGTTTGGCGGGGTGATCTACAACCGCGTGGGGAGTTTTCGCCACCGGGCGATGATCGAGGAGGGAAGTCCGGATCGCGCCTTCGGCTGGGTCCCGTGGCAGCGGGACGGGGCGGTAGAGAGCCGGCACCTGGGACTGCAGATGGCGCACGAGACCGACCGCATGGGGGGATTTGGTGCGGTGGTGGAGGAGTGCTGCGACATGGACGCTCTCATCGGGCTCGCGCAAAGCGCCCCACCCCTCAACGCCCAGCCCGAAGACCGGGATGACACCGATGGACCGCGGGTGCGTATCGGGGTCGCGTGGGACGAGGCCTTCTGCTTCTACTACCAGGACAACTTCGATCTCCTGCGGCGGATGGGTGCGGATCTGATCTTCTTCAGCCCCATGGCGGACGCTCTCCCCGCAGCCGACGCTCTCTATTTCGGCGGAGGCTACCCCGAGCTCCACGCCGGACGCCTCGAAAAGGCGAAGTGCCGGATGGAGATCCGGCGGGCGCTCGACGATGGCATGCCCGCCTACGGTGAGTGCGGCGGGCTCGTGTATCTCTCCGAGCGCATGAAGGCAGGGGGTGAGTGGTCGATGGTCGGGGTGCTGCCCGCGGAGGCGGAGAAGATGGACCGCTTCCAGGCCCTCGGCTACGTCGACGCCTCCTGTGCAGGAAAAAATCCCTTCTTTGCGCCGGGAACGGGTATCCGGGGCCACGAGTTCCACTACACGCGGGTGACGTACGCACCCGACGCCCGGTTCGCCCTGCGACTCTCCCGTGGGGAGGGCATCGGGGAGGGACGCGACGGTCTTTTCGAGCACAACGTGCTGGCCGGGTATACGCACGCCTATTTCACGCCGGAGGTTGCCGGTGCCATCGTTGGGGCCGCCCGGAAAGCTCGCAGGGCATAAAGGGCCGGAGGATCCGCCTGCACGCTAAATTCTCAGGATAATATATTAAATCCCTAATCAGAGGCGATTTTGTCCGTTTACAAACGACAAGACGTATTAATACTCGTGATCAATGGAACATTTAAGGATGATTAGCAGGGCAATCCTCGAAGATGAAGAAACCTTCATGCTCATTCTGCAACTCACCGATATGGCGACGGCGGCCCATGAGCGGGGTGACTACGAAAAGAGGGACAAGTACCTTGATGAAATACGGCAACTGCGAGAAAATATCACCCGAGTGAGCCGTGAGGAAGCAGGCGAAGACGAAGAGCCGGAAGACGGCGCCAGCGAAGAATAGTTTTTGTCACCTCCCCCTGCAGTGCGGGGGACCGTATGCCCTTCGTCCTGTTGCCGGTCCGGTTACACACGCACGTGGTTCCTACCCCCGTTCCCGGGCCGGAAAAACGGCCTCGTTTTTCCTACGCTTCGCGGAGAGGAAAACTCATGGTTTCCTCCCCGTTCCCGGGCCGGAAAAACTCTCCCGTTGTTCCTCCGTTACGCGGATCTCAAACCATCCATATTTTCCTCCGCCGCCCGGGTGGAGGACGACGTCTCCTTTTCTGAGAGCGTCCACTGCCGCAGCAACCCGGGCGTCTATCTCTTCGATCTCCGCCACGGGCACGTCGATCAGGATAGCGATCTCGGGGCCGAGGCTGGCGATGAGCGCATCGTAGACCTGTAGACACCTCTTTGTCGCGGGCGACGCCATGCCCAGGCAGCGCTGGACGATCTCGCCCAGGGGGATGAGGTGCAGGTAGGGCGGGCGCGGCAGGGGTATATGGTCAGCAGCGAGTTCCCGGGCACGGTCGGCGACCCCCTTCTTGATCCTGCCCGCGTCCACCGGGCAGCGCCAGCGATGCTTCTGCGCCTCCTCGAGGGAGAACTGCGCAAAACACCGGATGCAGGCGGTCCTGCTGTACTTTCCCTCCTCCGGAAAGAAGCCCGCGTTCATGGTGATCGCGCCGTTGCGGATCCGGTCCATCACGGACCGGACCGTGCGGGGGCCGGGCGCAAGGCGGTTGAACTCCCTGCCCAGTTTGAGGGGAGACGCGCTGTGTGCATCGGAATTCGAAAGAAACGGGATGGCCTCCAGCTCGGCAATTCCCGCCCCGTAATTGCTGTCCGCAGAGAGCCCCAGCTCGAGAAAATCGACCGGTTCTTCGCCGAAGCAGTCGCGGATCGAATCGAAGGCGGCATACATCCCCGTCCAGGGGGTGAAAGCGTGCGCCGGGCCAATCAGCCCGCCAAGGCCATGCACCGCCCTGGCGAGGGCCTCTCCCCCCATATCAACGTGGGGGCGCCCGGCCTGCTCGATATGCCGCGCATGGGGGGCCAGCATCGCGGCGAGTTCGGCGCATGCCTCGAAGTCCTCCATGATGGCAAGATAGTGCACCCGCCCCTTTCCTTCCACCTCGAGCGTGGGCACGACGAGCACGCCCGCATCGTTCTCGAGATGGTCCTGCCACATGCGCCGCCATGCTGCATTGAGAGCGTCGCCGCTTCCCAGCACCGAGATGCCCTTGCGCATGCAGGCGTCGATGAGCGCCGGAGGGGTCATGGCAGCCGACGTGGCCATCGAAAATGGGGAGTGGATATGCAGGTCCGCGGTATCGAGCATACTAGCCGATATAGTTCAGCTCTTCGTCGGATTTGGCCTGTTCGGTGGTGCGGAGCTTTTCCACGAGGTGCTCCATCTCCTCGGCGCGCTCGAGCAGGCGCGTGGTGTCCACCTCTGTTTGGAGAATGGCGCAGAGCACTTCGAGCAGGCTGTGGGCGCTTTTGGGGTCGACGAGGTACCCGGACGTCTCGCCCATCAGGCAGATCCCCTCGATACCGCGCAGCGCACCCATCCCGAGCAGGAGCCCCGAGGCCCCGATGATCCCGCCGCCGGGCTCGTCCTGCGTGAATACAGCCCCCGCCTGCGCCACCCCGGCGTGCAGGCGGGAATGATTGACCGCCGCCAGCACCCGCGGCTTGTCGACGAGGTGGCCCACGCCATAGCCGCCCAGCGTGATAACCCTCCGTACGCCGAGCTCCTCGGCGATGTCGAGATAGAAACTGCTCAGGAGGTAGTGCCCCTCGCTCGAGGTGCTCTGGTAGTCGCCCACTAAAAAGAGCAGCTCCCGCTCCCCGTCACAGCGGTATATCTCGTTGTTGACCAGCCTGGCGACACCGTCCTTTTCGATGAGCACCTGCGGGGGGAAGTAGATGGAGTGGATCTCGGCGATCTTTTCGGCATCCATCTCGTGGATCATGTGCTCCGCGACCAGTTTGCCGACCTGGCCAATGCCGGGCAACCCCTCGATAAGGGTGGTGCCGTTGATGTTTTCATCGCGCAAAAAATCGATGCTTATATCGTCCATTGTCTGACCTCCCGTCGATAGCGCCCATACCGGTCGTCAGGAGAAAATCGTGCAGGGTGGGCGCTGACCGTCGCGTGCCCGCACCGCGGGCAGGTGCGGGAAAGGGTATACGTCCAATCTGCCGGACAACGGCGTATCTTCCCGCTCATTGGCTCTTTCCGGCACGTTGCTTTCGCACAAATTTCCCTTCGCCATCCGAACGTTCCACCACGCCGATTGCCGCTTTGGCAGCCTTTTCGATGGCCCGTTCGGCCTGCTTGTAATCGGGTGCGGTGACCTTGATGATGTATTTGGGCGCGCCGACATAATTGAGATCGATCTTCACGCCCTGGATCTTGGGCTGTGCGCTCCGCAGGGCTCTCCTGATGATATTGACACCGTCCGGCTTGGTCGAGATGAGGATGAGGTGTCCGCTGATGGTCACCTGGGGGATCTTGACATTCTCGTGTGCCACCTGGATGAGCGCATCGGCGACCTTCTTCTCGACCCCCAGCTTCTGCAGCGTCGCCTCCTCGTCGAGAACCACATCCTCGAAGACTGGATAGAGCACCCCGTATTGGGCGTAAAAAGTATTTTCTATCGTCTCTGCTGCAACACCGGAGGCTTCGCTTATGAATTTGATCCACCGGTGCGCTTTCTGCTCATTCTTCCACTCGTGGATCTTCTCGCGACGCTGGTGCTCGTTGACGTCCTTAAGAGAGAGATCGATATGGCCGCGTTCCCTGTTCACGTGGAGGACCTTGCAGACCACCTTCTGCCCTTCCCGCACGAAGTCGCGGATGTGTTTGATCCATCCCCGCGCCACCTCTGCGATGGGAATGAGGCCCTCACGGCCCTTGTATTCGTCAAGAGTAACAAATGCCACGAAATCCTTTACATTTGTTACCGTGCAGACGACAAGTTCTCCCTGATCGGGCCAGTCTCTCTCGTTCATGGATATTCACTCGAGCTGTGCGAGTATTTCCGCCTTGATTGCCGCCTTGCCGCCCCGGGGTTCGGCCAGCACGTGGCCGCACACGGCGCAATCAACCGTGGTGCTTGCCTTTTCGAAGATGATCTGTTCGTTTTCGCAGTCCGGGCACCTGACGCGCACGAACCCGCTCCTGTTTTCCCTGATAAGACGTACCATCCCTGGTTCACTCCGTGAGTTCGAATTTCGACACCCTGAAGCCTTTGCGCAGGTGTGCCTTGCCGCATACGGTACAGCGGTAGCGGACATTGATCTTCTTGGTCGGCTTGTCGCCACCGGGAACCTTGGAGAACTTGCCCATGTTCCCGACCTTGCCGCGACGGGCTTTCTGGCGATCAATCCAGTTCATATAGCGATTCTTCCCTTTCTTAACCTTCTCGACCTCGTGAACTTCATGCTTTCTGCAATATGGACAATAGGTCGTAAATTTTGTTGGCATTTTCATGGAATACGCCCCGTACTTCTGAATAGTAAATCCCATTATTATTTGCTGATCCTGATACTTAAGGCTATGTCGCGCTCCATAAGGACTGCAGCATTTTTTTCGGGAAGTGTTATCAGATCTTCTTTTTGAAGGTTATATATCCTCCCGTCAATTCCCATAAAAGAATCGATATCTTCCAGAATGCGGACAATTGCATAGCCGGATCCGGTTTCAGGCGCAGCCGTCGGGGGCAGGGGAGCCTGCTCGGCGGGCATCTCCGGACCCTCGATCGCTTCCTCCTCCTGCGCCGTCATCTCCCCCGATGCTTCGACCGCAAGCAGCTCCTGCCGGCAGCGATCGATCGCCGCGGTGATCTCCTCAAACATCGCCCGCTCCGCAGGAAGCATCCGTTTTATCTCGTCCCTGTCCGCGTAACTGTTTTCGGTCTGGTTGACTGCCAGTTTGAGGATTTTGCGGGAACGAAGATGCACGATCTCCTGCAGGGTCTCCTCCACGCTCATGCTTTCGTTGAGCACGTTCCTTCCCCGGTCGGTGAGGAAGTTGTCGATGGAGCGTGCTTCCCGGTAGAGCCCGTCGAGCAGTTTCCTCCCCTGCACGAAGATATCCTGCTGGATATCGCTCAGTTTTCCGCTGTCACGTTCATTGAACACGATCAGGCGAAGATCTTCAAGCTCCAGTTCTCATCCCCCCTCCGGCGATTTCGGCGACGTTGCGGCAGCACAAAAAGACGGCGAGAGCTTCGGGAACCGCATTTACCCCCCTGCGAAGCTCGTAGCGGTTGCCGAGCAGGGTGACGGTCATGCGTGCGGCGCCGAGCTCGATTTTCATGGGGTCCTCCCCGAACACCACGGCGTCCACGAGGGGGTCGAAATCATCCAGTTCGGCGACGGAAATCGGGGTTGCCCGAAAGCCGCTGCCCCCGTGCAGTGAGCCGGGCAGGCGGATGAGCCTCTTGATGTCGGTGGTCACCGGTTCGTCGGTGAGCGCCGCCCGCGCCCGCACCCGTTGCCTGATCTGCTCCTCGCGACCTGCAATGACCGCCTGCAGCACCCGGTTCTTCGGGCTGTTGAGAACGATCCCGGAGGCGTGATCGCGCACCCTGGCGGTAAGCTCGGGAAGCTGATCGAGGAATGCCGCCGCCGTTTTCCCCCCGATCCCCCGGTTGGCGGTGAGCTCCGCCATTGCCTCCCCGCGATCCATCGAGCCGATCGCGGTGACCTCTTCGGCAAGCGCCTCCCGGTACCGGGCAGGCCACCCGTGGTCCGTGGGATGGGCGCGGAGCATGATCGCGGGATCGAGCCCGATCCCGCAGACATAGTCCACGAGCTCCCGGCGTTCCTGGCTCCCCCATTCCCTGGTTTCCAGATCCCTGATATGGATGTGGTAGCCGCGTCCACCGGAAAACGCCAGTTCCATGCTTTTCTCAGAAAATCCCAGTTCCTCTGAGAGCATGGCGACCAGTTTCTGCGTCTCCTCCTTGACCCGCGCGAGCATCACGTCGTAGGGCACGCCTTGAACGACATGGTCGGCGTCGAGATCGAAGATGAGGTCGGCGCCGGTCCACTCCTTGTCGTTCATGGTGGCCGCGGCAGGGTAGGCGTAGTAGGCGGTGGAATAGTAGGCATGGGCGGGCACCATCGAGCGGATATAATCGGTGAGCTCCTGGCGTGACGAAAACGACATGTGCCGGCGCATGTGGACCTCCGCCGAGGGTTCGAAAAAGATAAACCCCCATTCGCGCTGCTCGAGGGCAGGGGGGATCCTGCGGTGGCTGGTGCGATAGTACGAGGAGAACCGCTGTTTGATGTATGCCAGCGTTGCTGCGTTCATATCAGCCTCTTCACCATATATGGTCCTTTGCGCTCATAGCCATGTCTGCGGTAGTACGGGCGGACCCCGATGCCGCTCATCACCGCCATCGCCGAAAACCCTTCGGTGATGGCGATTTCCTCTGCTGCAGAGAGCAGCTGGTTGCCGTACCGCCGGTGCTGCCACTCGCGGGTGCCCGGGGCCTTCCCGAGAGAGACAAGACTGCCGTAGACGTGCAGTTCCCGCAGGAGGGCGGCACCCTCGAGTTCCTGCCGCCACGGCGATCCGGGAAACCGCATCCGTGCAAAGCCGATGAGAGCATTGTCGTCTCCCGCAGAGATAAAGTGCTCAGTTCCGCCGCAGCACTCATAGGCCGTCACCCCGATCGAGGGCTCTCCGGTGAGCGTGGCCCTACCCACCTCCCTGCAGCGGATGCACCGGCACTGCTTTCCCCATGCTGCGAGGCGCTCCTGCGCCAGCTGCCGGAAGTTGCTGTGCCGGGATCCCGCCACGATAAGTTTTGCCGGGATGTCGCGCTGGACGCGCTGGAGGCGCACGTATTCGGGAAGCAGGCTTTTTGCGTAGGCGATGAGGTCGATGAGGTCGTCCTCCTCGTAGCAGGAATACTCCCCCCGCTCCCAGAGCTCCTCGATCTCCGATCCAGGGGTCACCAGCGTGGGGTAGATCTTGAGGAAGTCCGGTTTGAACCGGGGATCGGCAAAGAGGGTTGCGAAGAGCCTGCGGTCGTCTTCGATGGTTGCTGCGGGGAGGTTGGGCATGACGTGGAAGCCCACTTTCAGCCCGGCGTCGCGTAAAAGCCGGTTTGCCACGGCGCTCTCCTCCACGGTGTGCCCCCGCCGGTTGTACGTGAGGATGCGGTCATCGACATGCTGCACCCCTACCTCCACCTTGGTCACGCCGAGGGAGAGCATGCGGTCGATGTGCTCGCGCCGGCACCAGTCCGGGCGCGTCTCGAACGTGACTGCGATGCAGCGCACGGGCGCCCGCTCGTTTGCCGCGCAGAGATCTTCAAAGGAGCGGTCGTCGCTTCGCGGTTCCTCCCCGAATTCGTTCATCGCCCGTATGCACGCGCGCATGAATACGTTCTGGTAGGCGGGATCGCGGGCGGTCATGGTCCCACCCATGACGATCAGCTCCACCTTGTCGATGTCGTGGCCGAGTTCGGTGAACTGCCGCAGGCGCACCCGTACCTGCGCGTAGGGGTCGTAGGCGTTCTGACGCCCCCGGAGCGCCGCTGGTTCCTCCCCCGTATAACTCTGGGGCGAGTGAAAGGGATGATCCGGCCCGCCGGGGCAGGGGAGGCATTTGCCGTGCGGGCACGGGTGGGGCGAGGTCATCACCGCCACCGGCGCCACCCCCGAGAGCGTCCGGGTCGGTTTCACCTGCAGGATGCGCCGCAGGTGCTCGCGCTCCGCATCGGTCGCTGCGGCGAGGATCGCCGAGTTTTTCGGGATGGATGCGAGGCCGTGGCTGCGGGAGACGGCGATCTTGATCCGCTGGATATCCCCTGCGGAAATGTCGTCTGAAGTAAGATGGGAGATGATCTCCCTCAAAATTGAGTGGTTTTCCATGGGTTACTGTTCAACAGCGACCTTTTCTTTTGTGGAGTATTCCACCATCGGAGGCTGCTGCTGCCTCAGGTGCTGGACAATTTCCTCACCAAGGGTAAGGATTGCCTTCTTGTGACAGATTTTGTTTTTATGAATGTGCACCGGCGAGATGCCGAGTGCATCGTAATTCCCGGTTACGATCTCGTCCCCTCTCGATTTTTCGTAGAATTTTTTTACATGAACCAGAAGCATATGTAAATGGAGCAACTCTTCTTTCTGCACGTTCTCACCAATCCTCAAAAAATACTACATTTCCCAGACAGATATAATTTATTGGTGATCTTTATATTGAACTTCGTTCATGCAGCGGGAGTGATTATCGGACTTGCCACAGGCGATGCATTGGGCGCGCCCCTCGAGGGGCTCCCTGTACCCCGGCGCCCTGTCCGGTCCTTCGAGGGAGGAGGCATACACGGCGTCCGGCCCGGACATTTTACCGACGACACCCTGCAGGCCGTGGCAATTGCAGAATCGCTCGTCTTCTGCGCGGGTTTTTCCCCGGAAGACATCATCGGGCGGTTCATGCGCGACTATGAACGCTCCCCCCACTTCTACGGCCCTACATCCTCTGCAGTCTTTGCCCTGATCCGGGAAGGGGTGCCGCCCCGGGAGGCGGCACAGCAGGTCTACGACGCGCTGGGCGGTGGGCGAAGCAACGGCAGCGTGATGCGGGGCGCACCGATCGGGGTCTTCTACCCCCCGAGAACGGTGCGGGAAGCGAGCATTGCGTGCGCCCGCCTGACCCACCTCCACCCGGTCGCCGCCGAATGCTCGGCGTTCGTCAACCGGATGGTGAGCGGTCTCTGCCGCGGGGAGGAGCGGTCACGCGCCCATGCAGGTGCCCTGCGCGCCTGCGAGAGTGATGAGGTGGGCAGGGTGCTCGCCGATCCGCATCGGTCTTCTCTCTCCCCGTCCCTCGACGCACTGGAAGCGACGCACTGCGCGGTCTCGGTCTTTCTGGCATCATCGTCGTTTGAAGAGGGGGTGGTCGGCGCGGTCAATCTCGGGGGCGATGCGGATACGATCGGGGCAATCTGCGGAGCGCTGGCAGGCGCCGGGTACGGAATCGGCGGCATCCCGTCCCGGTGGCTTGCCGGCCTTCACCGTGCCACTATGCTGCTGGATCTTGCGTGGAGACTGTATCTGGGTGCGCGCCCCTGACGCTTACGTCGGGCGCAGCTCAACCATTTTCAGGGCTCTTCCCCGCTCGCATTCGACGGGCGGGTTTCCGAGTACCTCCCCGACGAGGTAGTACTCGCCCTGCACCGCCCCTTCGGGACAGCAGAGATCGTAGCCCTTGCAGGATTCCCGGTTGCATCCGTGTTCGAAGAGGATTTTCGAATTGACGATGGCCTTTTCGGCGGGAATAAGGGCCAGTACCGGGGATTCGATCACTTCCACCGCGCAGGCCCCTCCCGCATGGACCCTGCATTCATGGCGCGTGGAGTTACGCACGCTGACGATCTGGTACCGCTTGCTCGGCTGGAGGTTGTTGCACACCTTGTTCACCTTGCAGCCCCTGCACTCGGGCAGCGCGCCCTCGTACACGAACTCCAGGCCGGGGCGGGCCAGGTGCGTTCCGATAAGCGTGACCTTGATTTTTGTCTGGCTCATTGCTAGCTACTCTTTATAGAGCATTTTTATTAAGTCTCTGGCCTTTTCCGGCGAAAGCCCCATGTCGAGAATGGTAAAACGTTCAGGACGGATGGTTTTCGCCTCTAACAGTGCCTGTACGGCGATTTCATCGTCGATACCCAGGTCCTTCGGGGTCACGGGAGCACCGATTTTTTGCAGCGATGCCCTGATCCCCCGCCAGTCTCCCCCGTGGAGGTACATGGTAATGATGGTGCCGATGCCGCACTGCTCCCCGTGCAGCCCTTTTCCCGGGGCCAGGCGGTCGAGGGCGTGGCTGAACTTGTGCTCCCCGCCGCTCGCCGGCCGCGAGGATCCGGCGATGCTCATGGCCACACCCGAGGAGACGAGCGCTTTCGTCACCATCCAGGCACTCTCCTCAGTATTGGGTTTGAGCAGATCGGCATTTTTTACCAGGATCTCCGCGGTCATGCGCGAGAGTGACGCCGCGTATTCGGAAAACGCCTCCCCCCGCAGGCGCTGGGAGAGTTCCCAGTCGAGGACGGCGGTGTAGTTCGAGATGATATCGGCGCACCCGGACGCGAGCAGGCGGTGCGGGGCGGAGGCGATGATGCCGGTATCGGCGATGATGGCCATGGGGGGGTGCGCTTCGAGGGACGTGCTGCCCCCCTCCATCGGGACCGAGGCGCGTGCGGAGCCGATCCCATCGTGCGATGCGGCGGTGGGCACGCTGATGAACGGACGGTCGAGGTTGAAGGACGCGATCTTTGCGGTGTCGATCACCATCCCGCCACCGACCCCGACGAGAAAATCAGCCGCTCCTGCGGCCTTCTCGATGCGCTGGATGGTTTCGACGGAGATGGACTCGATGACTGCCGTCTCCACCGTTCTGGATTCGGCGAGCAGATCCACGACTCTCCTCCCGGCAACCTCCATGGTGCGGGGCCCGGCGATCACGTACGCGGACCTCCCCAGGTTCAGGTCTTTGCAGACGGCGGGCAGCTGGGCGAGGGCATCGTGACCGATAACCACGTCACGCGGCAGCTGCATCCACTTCGATTTATCAAAAACCTGTTTTTTAAGTACTTTAATACCGTCCGCGCTCATTACTATCATAAATGATTGGGGAATTTATATCTAAATATTACATCGATCCCATCATTCAGGGCCAGCCCTATACGGTTGTCGACACCCTGACCTACGCCGCGATCCTCATCGTCGCCGTCTTTTTCGTCTACCTGTGGCTCAGGCGGACCGGAATTACCATCGACCACGACTTCGCCCTCGCCCTCATACCGTTCGTGGTGCTGGGCGGACTGCTGCGCGTGGTCGAGGATACGGGCATGATACCCTCCCCCTACCATGTGCTCCTGGTCACCCCGATCATATTTTTTGTGATCTTTGCCTACGCCGTGGCCGCCCTCGTCATCGCCCGGTTCCTGGAGGGCCGGGGGGTTATCCCGCAGTACTCCCGGGGGTTTGCGGCGGCGGGCATCGTGACGTGCGTGCTCGTCGGATGTATGCTCGTGCTTTTCGGTCTCGGCATCATCCCTGTCGCGGCCTATGCCCCCACCATCGATATCGGGGTGCTGGTCATCATTCTCACCATGGCGTGCTCCACGAGCATCGCGGTCTGGGCGGCGCTCCGCTACCTTGCGGGCTGGACGTTTGTTTCGGATATCCTCTATAAACTCCTGATATTCGGGCATTTGCTGGATGCAAGCGCCACGAGTTTTGGCATCGACCTCCACCCCATCCCCTACGTCGAGCAGCATGTGGTGGGGGGAGCTCTTATCGAGGCAACGGGGACAGCATTTTCCATGTTCCCCCTCAAACTGGCGGTGGTCATCCCGGCGATCTATGTGCTTGAGCTCTACCGGAAAGAGGGCAACCCCGAACTCTGGCACCTGATCCTCCTTGCCATGATCATGGTGGGAATGGCGCCGGGCATACGGGGTATGGTGAGAATGGTGCTGCATGTCTGAGCCGCGGCTTCTCCCTGCAATCATCGCCTCGCTGGCCATCTTCTGCCTGTGTATCGGCATCGGGGCCCTCGCTGTCTGGCAGGATCCCGCACTGGGCGAACGGGTGCTGGGGGTGCTCAACGAGGAGCTCTTCGCGGATATCCTCGACGACAGTCCGGCGCTGATCAGCCTGAAACTCTTCCTCAATAATCTCGGGGCATGCATCATCCTCTTTCTGGGGGGTGCGTCCGCCGGACTGCTGACCGTGGTTATCCTGGCCGCCAACGGGGTGGTTATCGGCGTGGTCACCGAACTGGTCCGGCAGGAGCAGGGGCTGCTCTATGTCGCGGCGGCCCTCGCCCCTCACGGTATCTTCGAAATTCCCGCGTTTATCACGGCAAGCGCCCTCGGGCTGATGCTCGGCCAGGCGCTGCTCCTTGAGCTGCAGGGCGGGGGGAATGCCGCAGGGAGTGCCGGTGAATTCGGATCCGCATTCGTACGCGTGGTGGTCCCTCTATTGGCAATTGCAGCGGTTGTAGAGGCTTTTATTACGCCCGCAATCATACCATTAGTAGCTTGAGGTGTCAGTTCAATGGAGGATGAGGGCGGTTCACTTCCCGGGAAATCGGATTTCAGTGCATGGTATAACGATATACTCTGGCGAGCGGAGATCATGGACGTGCGCTACCCGGTCAAGGGGCTCTACGTATGGTATCCGCACGGTTTTGCCCTGCGACGGCATGTCTATCAGCGCCTTCGCGACCTGCTCGATGAGGCGGATCACCAGGAGACCCTCTTTCCCCTCCTCATCCCGAAGCACGAGTTCATGAAGGAGGCGGAGCACATCAAGGGGTTCGAGGAGGAGGTCTACTGGGTCACCCACGGCGGCACCTCCGAGCTCGACGTCCCCCTCGCCCTCCGCCCCACGAGCGAGACGGCCATCTACCCCATGTATGCGCTCTGGATCCGCTCGCATGCGGATCTCCCGCTCAAACTCTACCAGGTGGTCAATACATTCCGCTACGAGACCAAGCATACCCGTCCCCTGATCCGGTTGCGCGAGATCACCTCGTTTAAGGAGGCGCACACCGTGCACGCCACGTGGGAGGATGCCGAACGGCAGGTGGAGGAGGCGGTCGCCCTCTACCGGACCTTCTACGAGCGGCTCTGCGTCCCGATCATCATCTCGCGGCGGCCCGACTGGGACAAGTTCCCCGGGGCGGACTATACCATCGCCGCCGACGCCGTCATGCCCGACGGGCGCACCCTGCAGATCGGCACCGTCCACCACCTCGGGGACCATTTCTCGAAGACCTTCGACATCACCTACGAGGACGCATCCGGTGAGCAGCAGTTTGCTCACCAGACCTGCTACGGCATCTCGGAGCGGTCCATCGCCGCGGTGGTGAGCGTGCACGGCGACGATCGCGGGCTGGTGCTCCCGCCGGCTGTCGCTCCCGTGCAGGTCGTCATCGTCCCCATCATCGTCGGCAAACGGGAAGACGAGGTGCTGGCGCATGCGGCGGCACTCGAAACAGAGCTCGGTGCCGCCGGGTACCGGACGAAGGTCGATACGCGCGCGCTCCGCCCCGGGGCGAAGTACTACTACTGGGAGATGCGGGGCGTACCCCTGCGGCTCGAGGTGGGCCCGCGCGATATTGATGCAGGTACCGTGATGGCAGCCAACCGGCTGGGTGACAAATCCGCCGTGAACCGGGCGGCGATCGTCGATGAGGTGGCGGCACAGCTGGAGCAGTTCAGGGGCCGCCTGCGGGCCCGCGCCGAGGAGGACCTGGCGCACAAGATCACCCTTGCGTCCTCGATGGAGGAGATTCCCGGGGCGGTGCGTGCGGGGGTCGCCGTCGTCAACTGGTGCGGCAGCGAGGACTGTGCCGGACGGATCGAAAAAGAGACCGGTGCAGCCCTGCTGGGCAGCGATGTCCGGTCGCAGTACGTCGAACCGGACGGAGGCCCGTGCGTCGCCTGCCGGGAAGCAGGCCGGCCGGCCCTCGTGGGCAGGAGCTACTGACCGCAGGACGTGCAGAAATAGGTGAACTGGAAATCGTTCAGCCTGAAATTTCCGTAAATCTTCTTTTTTCCGCCACGCAGAAACACTCTGCCGCACAGGTGGCATGTTTTCAGGCGAAGGCGGTCGGTCGTGGTCATGGGAATGTCGAACATGATCTCGAACGGTTCACCCTCCTCGCTTCCGGAATTGAGCTGCTCTTCATACCGGTTCACGAGCTGCATGATCTGCAGCGGGTTTGCGCCGAGTCTCTCCAGCCGCCGGTAGAGGAAATACTGGAATACCAGCCAGGAGAGATCCGACCTCTCGAGGAGATCATCAAAGACTTCGGCCTGTTCCTCGTCTCCCTCAAGTGACCGGCCACAAAGAGGGCAGCAGCCCCCGACCAGTTCGTCGAGATAGACCTCCTCTTTGCAGTACGGGCAGGTGGTATGGGGGGAATGGATACGCGATGTCATGATGGCTGTTGTGGGTGGGCGGAAATGTTCGGTATCCTCTCACGCTACTCCATCAAAAAGATAGCTGCAGCGAGCACGGTCGTCCATTCACCTTCATCGCCGACCACGGCGGTTTCGGTGACATTGAGCGTCTTCCGGGGAATTTTGTCGGTGATGCTGTGATACATATCATATGCCAGTTTTTCCGCATATTTCCCCGCCTGCTCTTTGCTCTGGCCAAAGGAATGGTGTTCCGCAAAGTAGCCCCATTGCGTTTCCATTTCTTCGGGAATGGCTACCCCTATTGATGTGGAAATACGCCTGTGCGGCTCGTTTGAGGAGAGCCGGGACATGACAGTGAAAATCACACTCCCCGCTTCCATCTGCCGAAGGCCCTCCTCCTTCGGGATGATCTGGCACCTGGGCGGCAGAATCGAGCTCACCGTGACAAGATTATAGCATTCGATGGACGCATCTCTCAATGCCATTTCGAAGGAGGCGAGGCGCTCGGGATCTCTTCCCGTTCCGCAGGTAAAAAAAACTTTTTTCGGCACAAAAAATCCTGTCATCGTCACTGTCTCCCGGTCATTCGTGTGCCTCTACGTTGGATGCATCCACCAATAAAATTATATG
>DSDF01000019.1 GCA_011048835.1 Methanoculleus sp.
ATGATGCCTATGATGAGATGGTCTCCTTTTTCAAAAGAACCCTGCAGTGACCATGTCATTCCCCTGGTGTGCCGGTGCCGGCAAGGCTGATGACCGGCGGTGATACGGGAAGTGCCGCAGTGCCGGCGAGGGTGCACCATAATAACCATTATATATTCGCGTGGGGATGTATTGCCCCACCCGCGTTCCGGCCCCTCATTGATTCCAGCAGTGTCGGGACCGTCTCTTTCGCCGTCCCTCTGGGGAAACCTGAGGCCTCAACCATGATCTTCCCGGTTCGGGGCGAACACGCGCCCGCCCGGATCGGTATACGGGGAGATTATGCACCGGTCGTGCGGGAAAAAGGCACATGAGGTGAACCATGCCGAATACACGAATCGTCTGCCTGTTGATTGTGGGAATGCTGCTGGCGGTAAGCGCAGTGTCGGCGGTGGAGGACGCCGGGATCGAAGCCCGGCCGCTCTCCCTCCAGCATGACAAACTGGCCCTGGGCCCCAGGGAACTTGCAAATGAATCGCTCCTCCTCCGTACCGAGGTGAACCTGACTCCGGGCGAGTTTGTGCCGGTAGGTCTTGAAAATGTGAGCGTGAATAATCTCACCCCCCTCGGGGCGGTGCATGCGGCGGCGCAGCAGGGTTTGCTGACCTATAATGCGGGGGAATATGCCTATGAAAACGGGACCCCGTTTTATGCGGTCAACCGGATCAACGACATCGCCGACAACAGCAGTGCGTTCCCCCCGATATACTGGGGATGGGGGAATGCCACCCTGATTTCCGATGACTTTTCCACCTTCCGGCTGACCGACGGCGATACGATTGCGGTGATGTACTACCCGTACGTGGAGATCTTCAACGAGAGTGTGGTCGAGGCATGGGTGGGGATCACCGTGCAGATCGCGGGGCAACCTGATGTCGATGCGCCGAACACAACAGCAAGCTTTACCGCGGACACAACCACGGGAAACGCTCCCTTCACGGTTCAGTTCACCGATACCAGCACCATTTCCCCGATCACCGGCTGGGGATGGAACTTCGGCAACGGATTTTCGGCATTTACCCAAAACCCGCGCTTTACGTATCATGAGCCCGGAACGTATACGGTGGAGTTGATCGTGACCGATGAGGCCGGCACGGTATACAGGGTGGTCGCCGAGGATTACATCCGGGTGACCTGAATGGCTCCAGGAGACGATGAACGACGCCGGCGCGGTGCCCTGCACGGGCAGGCCGGCATTAGATCAGGATAACCGTCAGGAATGAGCGACCACGGGGGATATTGGCAGCGGGTTGGCGTTGTCCTGGTATTCGGGGCGATCGGCGCACTCCTGTCTGCGGGAGGCGCGCTGGCATGGAATGCATCCCCCGACACCGGTCCGGGCGGTGCACCGTTTGAGCCGGGTGAAGGGGCAGGACCTGAATGGGGATGTCCCTCGCCGCATTCGCCTGTACCGGCGAAGATCTCTCCTGAAAAGAGTACGAACGCGCGCGTGGTCGGGGAACACGAGACGTTTCGTGTCGATGGATCGGCTTTCAATACCACCTGCGTACAGGTTGGCCGCCACTGCGTGATATCCGTAGAAGAGGGGGCCCGCGTGGATCCCGCGGCGATCACGCAGCTGCGGCAGGATTTTGACGAGATCATCTATCCTCTCGTGACCGAAACGTTCGGTGCGGAAACAGATGTCGACGGTGAAGAGAGAGTGTATATTGCGATTATCGCCGGCCCGGGAGACTGGGTGGGCGTCTTCGATCCCCTCAGCCTGCTCTCCATCAACCACAAGGACGTGTTCTACATCGATCTGAAAAGCGCGTCGGGGGCAGGCTTTGCCGCGACCGCCGCGCATGAGTTCCAGCATCTCGTCCATTGCGGGCACGATTTTGATGAAGGGTATATGATAGACGAGGGGTGCTCCCTCTATGCGGAGCTGCTCTATGCGAATTTTTCGACGGAACATCTGCCGGAATTCGATGTCTACCGGCACCACCCGGAGGTGAGCCTCCACTGGCCGGAGGATGAGTACCTGGAGCGGCGGAACATGGGGGCGCACTATGGGGCGAGCGGGCTGTGGATCCTGTACCTCTCGGAGCAGTACGGGGACCTCTCGGGCGATCCCGATCACGCGCATTTCATTCGCGACCTGGTCGAGGAGCATGCAAACGGGTTCGAGGGCGTTGACGCCGTGCTCGCCCGGCACGGGTACGACGATCGTTCGGAGGATATCTTCAAGAACTGGACGATTGCGAACTATATGGATGATACAGGCGTCAATCCACGTTACGGCTACGATTCGATAGATTTTGCTGCAGCTGTGCCAGTCGAGGCCATGGTGGAGTTCAATGCCCCGGAGCCGAACGATGGCTCCTATTCGTTCCCGCCGGTCACCCTCCCCGCCTGGTCTGCTGCGTATTACACGATCGGCAGCGACGATGTCGGGAACCTGTCATACACCTGCGAGGGAAATTGCTGGTGCCAGTGCATCGAGGAAGCGAACCGGACCGCAACGGTGGTGGTATCCCCGCTTAATGTATCGGGAGATGCGGTGCTCACCGTGCATGCGGAAGGGGGCCGGGAGCACACACGAGAGAAGTATTCGTCGCATGGGACATGAGGGAACAGAACCGGGGCCTTTCCCATCGGACGTGCGCGGGGTCCCGGCACCGCCGTCACGCACCCCATCCTCCCGTCCGGATGATACACGAAAAATGGGGATGACCCCGGGAAGGGGCCTGACAGTGCCTCTACATCATGGGGGGCATGCCCATGCCGCCCATGCCCGCAGCCTGCGGCGGGAGTTCCCCCGGTTTCGGAGCGGCAGCGGAGATCACGTCATCGATGCGGAGGATCATGGTCGCCGCCTCCGCAGCGCTCGCGACCGCCTGGGTCTTCACGCGGAGGGGGTCGACAATGCCCCGGGAAATCATATCCACCGACGTGCCGGTGGCGACGTCGATCCCCGCAGTGGATTCGCCCCGTTCGTGTGCGGTGCGGAGTTCGATGAGCGTGTCGATGGGGTCGAACCCTGCATTTTCCGCCAGTGTGAGCGGGATGCGCTCGAATGCCCGGGCAAAGGCCTCCACTGCGAGCTGGGTCCTTCCCCCTAATCGGGTCGCGTAGTCGCGGAGAGCGACAGAGAGCTCGATTTCCGGCGCACCGCCGCCGGGCACCACGCGCTGATCCTCAAATGTCGTCGCCACCACGTGCAGTGCGTCGTCCATCGCACGCTCCATCTCGAAGGCAACCGTCTTCGTGCCCCCGTGCACAAGGATCGTTGCCGCCTTCGGGTTGGTGCAGTCGGTGACAAAAATGAACCTCTTGCCGGCGACGCCCTTTTCTTCCACACGACCTGCAAAGCCGATCTCATCCTTGCTAATGGCGTCCATGCTGCTGATGATGGACGCGCCGGTGGCGCGGGAGAGACGCTCCATGTCGGATTTCTTCACCCTGCGCACCGCCATGATGCCCGCTTTCGCAAGGAAATGCTCCGCCATGTCGTCGATGCCCTTCTGGCAAAAGATCACTTTCGTTCCTGTTTCAATGATACGGTCCACCACGGCCTTTATCATCCGCTCCTCCTCATTGAGGAATGCCTGCAGCTGCTCGGAGCTGGTGATGCTGATCTCCGCATCCATCTCCGTCTTTTTATACTCGATGGGCGCGTTCAGGAGCAGGATCCCCGCTTGCTTCACTGATGCGGGCATGTTCGCATTTACCCGTTCTTTATCGATGACCACCCCTTCGATCAGCCTGGAATCAGCAGCACTTCCCCCGCTGAGGCGTTCGATGCCGATAAAGTCGGTATCCACGGTCCCGTCGTCATCGGCGATCAACTTGATGGCGTTGACGGCAATGTCGCAGAAGAGCTCATTTTCCGCCTCCGCTCCCTTGCCGTTGATCGCGGTGGCGGCAACCTGTCTGAGCACCTCGTCATTCGTGCCGACATCGATCGCGATACTGTCCAGAATTTCCAGTGACCTGTCCGCGGCAAGAATGAACCCTTGTGCGATGGTGCTGGGATGCACATCCTGCTCGAGGAGCTCCTCAGCATACCTCAAAAGCTCGCCTGCCATCACCACTGCCGACGTGGTACCGTCCCCGACTTCGTCGTTCTGGGTTTTTGCAACCTCCACCATCATCTTCGCCGCGGGGTGCTGGATTTCCAGTTCTTCGAGGATGGTGATGCCGTCGTTGGTGATCACCACGCTGCCGATGGTATCGACCAGCATTTTATCCATGCCCCGCGGCCCGAGCGTCGTCCTGACCGCTTCGGCGACAGCGCGTGCAGCAGTGATGTTCTCTCGCTGGGCTTCGTTGCCCTGTTTGCGCTCCGTGCCTTCTTTGAGTATGATAATTGGTTGCTGCGTCTGTTCACTCATGGTTGCCAGAAACTGGCAATGCCGTTCTATATAAATATATCCATATATGCCATTGAGTGGGGGGCCGTGTGCGGCCCGGATGAATCTGGCGCTTTGATCGTTTTTTTCGCAATAAACCATTATTTGCCAGTATATTTGCGAGCGGGTTGCGCACCGGCAAGGAGGGTGGATTACCGTGATGAATGCCGAAACATTCCGCGATTCCGCCGAGATGCGCTGGATAAAAATTTGAATATATGGGGCTAAAAATGAAAAAAGTGCATGATATTGCCGTATCTTACCCATTAATATATGATGGCGGCACAAACCCTATTCCTACAACGGCCCGGCACTTGCTCGTAATCGGACCGGGCGATATTTTCAATTGGTTGTGTTATTGTGAACGGAAAAGGAATGAAAACATTCCTCGTAATTGGATGTTTTATCGCTGCCTGTCTTCTTGTCGCAGGGTGCACCGATCAGGGTGCTGCCGTGGAAGATGGAGCCGACGCAGCGCAGAAGACGGTGGTGCTCGTCAGCACCCCGTATGATACGGAACTGTCAAGCGCAAATGTCCTCAAGCATGTGTTCGAACAGGCAGGATACGATCTCGAGATCAAAATCGTCGATGTCGGCCTGGCATTCCAGGCGGTTGCCGACGGGTCGGTCGATTGTTTTGTCGGCGCCTGGCTGCCGACCTGCCATGGCAATTACCTTGCCAGCTACGAGGACCGGATGGAGTTTGTGCGGGTGAACATGGAAGGAACACTCTGCGGCCTTGTGGTGCCGTCCTACGTGACCATCGACTCGATTGAAGACCTGAATGCTGCAAAGGATCAGTTCGACGGCGAGATCATCGGCATCGAACCGGGTGCCGGGATCATGAAGGGCACCGAGGATGCAATCGAGGTGTATGGCCTCGAGTATACCCTGCTCACCGGCAGTGAGGCCAGCATGCTGGCATCGCTCAAAGCAGCAATCGACGATGAAAAGTGGGTCGTGGTGACCGGCTGGTCGCCCCACTGGAAGTTCGTGCGCTGGGATCTCACGTATCTCGACGACCCCGAGAACATCTACGGCGGCGAGGAGTACATCTCCACGTATACCCGCACGGGGTTCAAAGAGGACATGCCCGAAGCATATGCCATCCTCGAACGGTTCACCTGGAATGCATCGGACATGGAGTCCATCATGCTTGCCATTGAGGAGGGAATGTCCGAAGAAGATGCCGCCCGGCAGTGGGTGGATGCCCACCCCGAGCAGGTGGCCGAGTGGCTTGGTGAAGCCTGATCCGCCGTGTGCGCAGATCCGTGCTGATCCTGCACCATTTCCCTTTTTTTCTCTCTCCCGGATCGGGCCACCCGGTGCGTGGCGAATGCAATCCCGTTCCCCGGAGAATCGCGTATCTGTTCATTGTGTTTTACTCTCCCACCCCGGTAGCGAGGGCCCGTGCGAAGGGGTTTCTTCGCACACGCTCCCGTCTGCAGCAGACAATCGCATGAATGATGGGCGTTTCGTACAATCTTCAGGCTCCGGGCGGATACCCACGGCCCGTGCCCGGGGGAGAACAAAGTGTTTATGCGATGGTTCCCATGCCTCCGGCATGGACCCCTTGCACGAGCACATGAAGAAGACGGGTCGCGCCACCGATGCACAGGAGATCGCGCGCCTTCATCCTGTCTGGTCAGGACGCCTCTCGCTCGGGCTGGTGAATATCCCGGTCACGGCGATCCCCCTTGTGCAGGACCGCCGGATCCGCTTCCGTCTGATGCACCGCACCTGCGAAACCCCCATCCATTACAAAAAGGTCTGCGAAGAAGGCCATGAGGTGCCCGACGAGGAGGTCGTGTTCGGGTACGAACTCCCCCGGGGCGACCATGTCCTCCTCGAGAGGGAGGAGCTCCGGAACGCACGCCCGAGGTCAAGCGAAGAAATCAGCCTCGACGCGTTTATCAGCGTCTTTGAGGTTGATGCGCATTATTTTGAGAAGACCTACCTGCTGGTTCCCGACGGGTCCGATGCGGCGTATGCGCTCCTCAGGAGGGTGATGCAGCGCACTGGCAAAGCGGCGGTCGGGAGGGTCACCCTGCATTCCCGGGAACGGGTGGTGCTGATCCACCAGTACCGCAACGCCATCGTGGCCACCACGCTGCGCTATCATGACGAACTGCTCGATCCAACGGATGTCCCGGCGCTTGAAGGCCTCCCCGAGCCCGATGACGAGGAGATCGAGCTGGCGCACCATATCGTGGAAAAACTCTCCGCACCATTCGATCCTGCCGCCTACGAGGATCGCAACAGCGCGCGTCTCGAAGCGCTGATCCGGGCCAGAGCCGAAGGCAGGGGCCTCGTGCTGGAAGGAGAACGCCGGAGGGTTTCGGCAAAGACCCTCGTGGAAGCGCTCAGGGAGACCGCGCTGTCGCTTGAGCGGTAATGCTATCCCCGAGGGGCGGCAGGGATCGTCCTCCCCCGGAGTATCGTTCCCGCAAGGGCGGAAAAACCAATGATTGCAGCCCCGATGAGCAGGACCCGTGCGTCCAGCTGGAAGAGGAACAGGACACAGGTGAGGATCCCGAAGCACGGGAGCAGGGGCAGGCGGCCGAGGGACAGCGGCACCATGAACGGACGCTGCCGGTCCGGCATGCGGAAGCGAAGCAGGATGACAGCGGCATTGATGACGGCGAAGGTGATATAGAGGGTGAAATTCGCCACCATGGCCACTTCGCTGATCGTGCCGAGCGAGAGGAAGAGGATCGAGGTGAATGTTGCGGCGATAATGGCCACCGCCGGCGTCCGGGTCGCCGGGTGAATGTAGGAGAACGCACCCGGGAGCGTACGGGTGCGCGCCATCCCGTAGATGATGCGCGAGGAGGCCAGCAGCATGAGGAGGGCGGTGTTGGCGGTGGCGAACAGGGCGATGAGGGTGAAGATCAAAAACGCACTGTTCCCGAATGCATTGCCGACAATCACCGCAAAAGGTGCGGGAGATCCGGCGATACCCTGCCATCCGGCGACGCTCACTGCGGCGAGTGCGACCAGCACGTAGAGGACAATGGTCACGCCGAGGGCGATGAGCAGGCTCTTCGGGATGGTGGATTCGGGGCGCACTGTCTCCTCAGAGAGCTTGACGATCCCCTCGAATCCCTGGTAGGCGAAGAAGAGGAGGGCAGCGGCGGAGAGCAGTCCCGCGACGCCCGCCGGGGCTTCGAAATAATCAACCGACCCGAGGTAGGGGAGGCCGATGGCGATGATGCCCACCAGCCCGGCCGCTTCAATCAGGGTGAAGATGATCACGATCGCCGCAGATTGTTTGATGCCGGCGAAAATGATCGCGGAGATGAGGACCAGCAGCAGTGCGGCGGTGAGCACGAGGGGCATGTCCACGAAGCCCTGGAAATAGCCGGCAAACCCAAGGGCGACAGTCGCCGCCCCGATAATCCCCGAGAGTATCACCAGGATCCCCACCACAAAAGCCAGCACCTCTCCGAAGGAGCGCGAGGTATACTCGTACTCGGCGCTGGCAAGGGGAAACATCGAGGAGAGTTCGGCGTAACTCAGGCCGGTGAAGGCGGCGATGGTTGCGGAGAGGACGAACGCGATCCAGAGTGCGTTTCCTGCCATGCTCGCTGCCTCTCCGATGAGGGCATAGATGCCCGCACCCAGGATCACCCCTATCCCGGAGAGTATGACCTCCGGGGTGGTGAGTGCCCGCTTCAGTGTGGTCTGATCCGCCATCTCGCCGTCTCCGATCCCTCATGTGGAAGGATAGTCGATCGGGATTACTTCTGCCGGGGCGGACAAAAAGGCTGCGATGGCCCCCCGGGAGACCCGTCCGGGGATAAACCGTATGATGCTTCTGGGCCGGTCGCCGCCCGCCAGAGCGGAGAAAGGCGGACCGGAGACGATGAAAGGCGTGGTGCCGGTCTGATTATTTCTCACAGGTCATTCAATACCGTCAGGAAACGCTGGTCGGATGTGTCTGGCATGTAAGCAAGGGGTGGAGACGTGTATCGGTGGGGGTGTGAAAACAGCTTGCGCCCGTTCACGCAAAAAATGGGGGAATTTATGACAGGGCAGCGAGGCCTTCGAGGTCAAGCCCTGTAGTAAAAACGGTGAGGTACGGTTGTTTCCCGTTTTCAATATTGATCCAGACGAAGAAACGATCATCGACGGAAATGATCTCGGTGTAGACATTTTCCGTCTTATCGTGGAATTCCCATGCCGGATACCCCTGCACGCTGACGCGCTTCCATGACATATCCGGGGTGTCCACTTCCATATAGGTGTTCCACGCCTGCGAGTAACCCACCTGCTGCCCCCCGGTGTCCTGGATCACGATATCAACGACGATATCCTCATTTGACTTCTGGGTATACGTCCTCTGGGCAAAACTCCACTCCCCTTCCGTGCCAGACATCGTCATGCCGTGGGGTTCATCGGCGACCCAGTTGGCGGTGGATGTCGGGAAGATCGCATACAGCTCGGTATAGTGAACGACCGTTCCCGCCGGTGCGGGTGCGGCGGAGGTCGCCGGTGCCGTTGGCTGAGCTGTTGGCGCCGGTGTCGCTTCAGGTGCCTGTTCTTCCGTACAGCCGGCGATTATGCAGGATCCGGCGATCATGAGCAGAAGAAGGGCACAAAAACCCAGAGTGGTAAAATAGTTTTTCATTATTGATTCACTCAACTGCTAAATCATGCGACGCATATATAGTCGTTTCGATACGCCGGCCCCTGCAGTGCAAGGCCATGGACCTGCCGGCTAATCAATGTCGCAGCAAGAGAATGAATATCTGACCAATGCTGGCCGGGTATGGTCCTTGTCAATAAACGAAGGCGGAAAATAGGTTCTTTATGCCCCCGCCCGGATTTGAACCGGGGACAACCAGATCTTCAGTCTGGCGCTCTCCCAGACTGAGCTACAGGGGCTTGGGATAACACTATTGGACATGCTAGATTATAAAAGATTTGATTGCCTTTTCCCCATGCACCTGCGCAATTGTCTTTTGTTCATTCCCCGGGGAACCTGACTTTTATCATCCCTGCCGGTGAACTGGTATGCAATGAAGAGCGACGGAAAGGAACGATCTCTGGAAACAGGAAATTTTATGAAGGCGCTTTCCGAGCGAAGCCAGCATGTCGTCCACCTCACCCACAACGACCTCGATGCCGCCGGCGCGGATGCCATCCACCGCCTGCGCTACGGGGAGGTGTTTACCGTCTGGAGCTCGGTGGGAAAATTCGCCTCGCTCTTCAATGCGGTCGCGGGGGCGCCCGGCAGGGGCGATCTCCTCTCCATCTCCGATCTGGGCTGCCAGAACGGGTATGCCGGGACGATCAGGAAGGCGAAATCCAATGGGTGGCGGATCGAGTGGCGGGACCATCATCGCTGGCGTCCCGAGGAGATCGCCGCCGTCGAGAGCCTCGTGGACGTGCTGCACGTCGACCCTTCGGTCTGCGCCACGGCAATCGTGGCCCGCGACCTTCTGCCGGGAGATGCGACAGCGGCAGCGATCGCCCGGGTAGTCTGCGACTACGACCTCTGGAAGCATGAGGATCCCCGCTCAAGGATGCTCGGGATGGTCGTGATGCGGAAAGGCAACCGCGAGTATGTCCGTGACCGCCTGGTGGAGGGGGAATTTTCCGATCCGCATATCGAGCAGGTGTATGCGGATATCACCCGGGAGATGCAGGAGAAGATCGGAAAGAGCCTGCGGCATACGAAGATCTACGGCACGAAATACAGGATCGCGTTTGCACCCCTCTACGGCTACCCGAGCGAGACCGCCCACGCCATCAGGGACGAGATGGGCACCGACATCGAGGTGGTGGTCTCGTCGGGCGGAAAATTCTCCATCCGATCCGTTCCCGCGATTAGCCACCTGATCGCCCGGCAATTCGGCGGCGGAGGCCACCCGAACGCTGCGGGCGGCACCTTCCAGTTCGGTCTCGTTGACCGGATCGCGTTTTTGCTGCTGAAAAAAACCGGTCACTTTATTCGTCTCGCCGCGTTTGCCGAGACACTCTGAAGGGGCAATCCCCACCATGCTGTCCGCATCTACCGCGGCGCGGTTGATGCGGTCTGCTCCTGCCGCTTGTACTGGGCGACGGCATAGCCGCCGTACTGCACCATATGTCCTTCCATCGCCCGCTCGAGATCGCGTTTGGTTGCGGTGGAAGGCAGGTCCAGTCTGGCGTCCAGGCCGTACACATTAAAGAAAAAGCGGTGCGTCTCTCCTCGGGGGGGACAGGGGCCGCTCCAGCCGATTGTGCCGGCACTGTTCGTGCCCTGGGCGCACGAGATGGGTGAGGTCGGGGCGGGATCGCCGGGGATCCCTTCGGGAATGCGGTCGGTCGCCTCGATATTCCAGGCCACCCAGTGGTTAAACGCGCGCCCCGGTGTGTCGGGGTCGTTGACGAGGATGGCAAGGTAAGGTGCGTGCACCCGTTTGAGTACTATCTCCGGCGAAATATTCTCGCCGTCGCAGGTGTGCCTGCGGGGGAACTCCGTAAATGCGATCTCCACGATGAGGTTTTCCATACTCCTTCTCCTCCGGTGAGGGGAGAATACTGATGGCAGCTATATATAGTTTCTGCGAGATCGAATCGCAGTCATTCGTACCAATGCGGCGATGGTGCTGACTTTCACAGGAGCAGGTGGGCTGCTTCTGCGAGGTCATTCCAGTACCGGTCGCAGGATTCCGTGCAGTAACCGCCCGCCGCAAGGCTGCCCGGATCAAAGTGCTCCAGTACCGCTTCGAAATGCTCGGGAGCGGGATCGACGATCACCAGCTGCCGGACGTCGTACTCGCCGAGCAGGTCGAGCAGTGAGGAGAGTTCCCTGCCGAAGACGGCGATGCGGTCCTGCTCTTCCAGGAGCGCCGCCAGACTGCGGGGGGTCTGCTTCGTGGCAAAGAGCAGCATTTTCCTGCCCGTGAGGGCTTCGATCTCGACCGGGTCGAACGCCTCCGCGATGAGCACGTGGCCCCCGACCCCTGCATCCCGCATCTCCCGGGTAAGACGGCGGTAGACATCGGCGAGCGCGGCATAGTACTCGTCCTCACCCGCAAAGAAGCTGTTTTCGATGGCGAGCATCGAGGGTGCCGGCGCCGCAACCCATGCCTTTTTCCGCATGGACGCGATGCGGTGCGCATCCTCGGCGAGCGGTCCTGCCACGGGTTCCGGGTCGGCAACCAGCCTTCCTTGCTCCACCCCGGCAATGGCACGCTCCCAGCGGCTGCGGTAGAAGAGTCCCCCGGCACAGGGGTAATCGATGCCGTGTTGCGCCTCAAGGGAGCGGTCGATCTGGTAGGAGAGGAGATCGCCAGGGCGGCCATGCTGGCGGCCGATCCATGCGGCAAGCTCGTCTGCTCCGGGAAGCCCGACCTCAGCACCGAGCGCCCGAACCGGGATGTTACGGCGTCTCTTCATGTGATATCATGATATTTATAGCATCAATCGCAAAAAACATAGGGATGAGTAACAGACCGCTGCTGGTTACCTGCGGGCTCCCCTATACCAATGGTACGTGTCATATCGGGCACCTGCGGACCTATGTGCCCGCCGACTTTTACGTGCGCTATATGCGGCGTGCGGGAGAGGAAGTGGTTTTTATCTGCGGTTCCGACAACCACGGCACCCCGATCGTGATCAGTGCCGAGCAGGAGGGCACCAATCCGCGGGCTCTCTCCGAGCGCTTCCACCGCCACTTCGATGAAACCTTCAAGCGCATGCATATCCGCTTCAACCATTTCGGGATGACCGATGATCCCACCAACCATGCCCGCACCAGGTCCATCGTCCAGCGGCTGATCGACGGGGGGTATGTCTATGAGCAGACGGTCTGCCAGAGTTACTGCCCCATGTGTGAGCGCTTCCTCCCCGACCGCTACGTGGAGGGCATCTGCCCCTACTGCGGGGCGCCTGCCCGCGGCGATGAGTGCGACCAGGGCTGTGGCAAGCACCTCGAGCCGGGGGAGATCAAAGAGCCGGTATGCAAGGTCTGCGGCGGGAAGGCCGAACTGCGCGACCAGGAGCACTTCTTCTTCAGGCTCGGCCAGTTCTCGGAGTTCCTGCTCGATTATCTCCCCGGGCTCGGCGGCACCTCCAACGCCCGCAACTACGCCCTCGGCTGGGTCCGGGAGGGACTGCACGACTGGTGCATCACCCGGACCCTCGACTGGGGGGTGAAGTTTCCCTCGCACGACGATCTGGTGGTCTATGTCTGGGTGGACGCTCCCATCGGCTATATCTCGTTTACCGAGGAGTGGGCCGCGAAGACCGGCGGCGACTGGAAGCCGCTGTGGTGCGGCGACGCGAGGATCACCCACTTCATCGGACAGGACATCATCTACCACCACTGTGTCTTCTGGCCTGCCCTGCTGAAGGGTGCGGGCTATGGCCTCCCCTCCGATGTGGTGGCAAGCGGAATGGTCAAGATCGATGACAAGACATTTTCCAAGACACGCGGCTATGTGGTCTGGACCAACGACGACTACCTCGACCAGGGCATGCCCGCCGACTACCTGCGCTACTACCTGCTGTCCTATACCAGCCACACCAAGGAGCTGAACTTCTCCTGGAAGGTCTTCGCTGACCGGGTGAACAACGAACTCGTGGACACGCTCGGGAATTTCATGTACCGCACACTGCACTTTGCTGCCAGGAAAATGGGCGGCATCCCCGACCTTGATGCCGATCCAGAAACCCTCGCCGAGATCAACTCCGCGATCGAGGCGGTCGATGCGGCGATGCGGGACTTTGAATTCAAGAATGCGATTGATTCCATGATGGCGCTCGCTTCATTCGGCAACTCCTACATCCAGAAAAACGCCCCGTGGAAGTTGATCCGGGAAGATGAACGTGCCGCGGCACAGGCCATCCGCAACTGCTGCCAGATCGTCAAGGCGCTCGTCCTGCTCTTCGAGCCGGTCATCCCCGAAAAGGGGCAGAAGGCATGGGAGATGCTCGGGTACACCGATGAGATAGGCGATCACGCGATCGGCGAAGCGCTCACCGGTTTCGAGCGAAGGGAACTGCCCGCACCCGCACCGCTCTTTGAAAAGATCGATGAAGATACGCTTGCACGGCTTGAAGCGATCCTGCACATGCGCGTGGAGCACGCGATGATGAAAGAACAGAACGACGAAACCCTGCTCTCCATCGACGAGTTCGCCGCCGTTGACATGCGGGTGGCGACCATTGTCGAGGCGGAAAAGATCGAGGGCTCGAACAAGCTCTATCGACTGGTTGTGGACCTCGGGAACGAGCAACGCCAGGTGGTCTCCGGCATTGCCCCGTTTTATGCGCCCGAAGAAATCATCGGCACCGACGTGATCGTGGTTGCCAACCTCAAACCGGCAAAACTCTTCGGCGTGGAGAGCAACGGCATGATCCTCGCCGCAGGAGAAGAGGCATCGCTCCTTGTCCCGCGCCGCAAGGTAGACCCCGGCACCAGAGTGCTCTAGACCCGCCACACACCGTTGTCATCACGGACGCCGGTTGCGGATATATGCCTTGCCGATCTGAGCGATTCGGGGAAAAAATGAGCGGGCCTGGAGGGATTCGAACCCCCGACGTCCGGGTTAGAAGCCCGGCGCTATATCCTGGCTAAGCCACAGGCCCCGATTTCCCTTTGCTATTGGTTCTGCGTGATAATATATCCTTGGATGGCCGTTCGAGCACCGCCGGGTTCGCAGGCTGAAAAGAAGTGTGGATTATCCTGCATGGTAGCAGTACGATTTGACCACCTCGACGATGGTGGGTTTGCTCCAGTCGCGGCCCTCCACACCCTTGACCATGGTGCTGTCCAGGTACTTGACCTTGATCCGGGCGCTCATCCGCTCCCGCTCTTCGTAGAAGAAGGGCGTAATAGCCTCCACCATCCTCTTCATGTTGATGGTGATGGAGACGATATCGATGATGATCCCGGGGTCGCCGGTCGTAAGATCATCGAGGTCGACCGGCGTCAGGAAGATGCAGTCGCCGGGCTGGACACTGGTGAGGGTGATGATATTATGCGCGCTCTGCAGCTCGAGGGTGCGGGCTTTTCCCTTTTTGAGCTCACTGATCACGGAAGGGGATATTCCTGTTAATGCAGCACATTTCATTGCGATCACCCGTACATCGGAAGCTGCTGCTCTTTTTTCGGCATCTGCTCCGTCTTTTCCACCTGCTCTGCCATCTTCTGCATCGCCGCCTCGATCTCCGAAGCCTGCTCCAGCAGCGGTTCGATATCCACGTTGAGGTCGTACAGCGTATTGACCACCGAAAGTGTCGCTGCCGCGGCGCGCGGGTCGGGCGTGTTCACCGTCTCCCCGAGGAGCCCGACCGCAGGAATGTCCCGTATCTTGCACTCCGTCAGCAGGCTGCCGGCGATGCCGGAGATGCTGCCCATGGGCAGGATGATTGTCCGGTTCTCAATCATGCCGAGAGTGGCCTCGCTGGTCGCAACGCCGAACACCCGTTTTTCGACCTCGTTGGTGATGATGCCGGCGATGGTCAGGATCTCCCTGATCTCAAACTGGGTGATCCAGTCGATCAGCCCGTTCGCCACCTCGTAGCAGATCATAGGGTGAATGGGAATGTCTGCGACGATGACCATGAGAGAGTCCTTCTCGTAGAACCGCACCGGAACGTTGATGACCCCTTTGGACATCATCGCGAGCGGCGGAAAGTATTTGCTGGTAACATTCCCGATATGCTCGAATTCCATCTGATCCACGAGATACTGCAGAGCAATGCTGCCCACGAGACCGCTGCCTGGAAACCCGATGAGGATGCTGGTCTCCGGCCCGCTCAGGGGTTTGGATATGATCTTGATGTCTTCCATAGGTATCACCCGGGGGCGCGTGTCAATTACATTAACATATGTTCATCCCTAAAAAATGGTATGCAAGAATACCCCATAAAGAGAGGATTCACCAAGGGTTTCGAGGAGCGCATGGTCGAAGGACTTGCAACGTACTTCAACACGCAGCCCGAGAAATCAGGCGATCGCCATTACATTTCCTATGGGGCACTCAGGCGCCTCGAGGTATCCACGGGGGAGAAGGGAAAAACGCTTGTGGTGGATACCGAATCGGACCGGAGCGTCGAAGAGGACGAGGTGATCCTGGACACCAACCGGCGGTTCCGGGACTACCTCCAGTATGTCACGGGATACACCGCCAAGGAACGGGCAAAAAAAATGCAGAAAAAAGTTGATTGAGTCTTTTTATTCGATCACGATCGCAGGCTTGAAGGGGAGGGCCGCAGGTGCCTTGGGGTGTGCGCTCTCCCCTGCCTCGACGATCGCCATCCGAACCTCGAACTCCCGCTCCAGAAACTCTTTTGCCTCTTCGAACACCGCCATCTCGTCGACGGGTGAAGCCGCCAGCTGCTGGACCATCTGGGGCGGAAGGCGGTGGATGAGGTTGGTGATCTGCTTTGCGGCATCGGTTGCCGCCTTGCCCCGTGCGCGCATCTCCTCGTCCTTCATGATCTCCCGCACCACCTGGGTCCGGTCGGCGGATGCGGCAATGGTGGAGAAGATCTGCTGCTTCCACGAAGGCGCCACAAACAGGGTGATGATCGCCGGCTCGATCTGGATGAGTTTCATGATGGACTCGATATCCTCCGTGGTGCGGGCCAGCAGTTCTTCAGCGAGTTCCACGCCGGGGTCGAGAAGGGTCTCGTCGGGAGCTGGCCACGGGGCGCAGGCGACCGGCCCCTCTCCGCTGAGGTCGGCCCAGAGCTGCTCGCAGGTGTAGGGGATGAAGGGCGCAAGCAGGCGCACCCAGGTCGAGGCAAGACTCCTGAGCACCGCCGAGCCCCGGACACCTTCGGGCAGGCGCCTGCGGTACCATTTGAGATCCGCCTCGATGCCGAAGTAGGCTTCCTGCAGCGCCTGGCGGGTCTGGAACGATTGAAGGGCGCCGGTTGTCTGGCCAATCCGGTGCTGGATGCGGCTCTGCAACCACCGGTCGATGGCAGAGGCGCCTTCGGCGGTGCCCGCCTCGGTCACGGTATGCCAGAACCGCTCGATCTGTTTCCTGGTCGAGGTGACGAACTCATTGCGCCAGTCGAAGTCCTGCCATGGTTCGGCACTGCCCACCAGGAACATGCGCACCGTGTCCGCGCCGAACTCCTCGAGTGCGTCCTCGAGAAGGATCACGTTGCCCTTGGACGAGGACATCTTCGCCCCGTCGAGCAGGCCCATGCCGAAGACCACCATACCCTCGGGCTGCAGGGCGGGCGGGAAGAGGGCGACATGGTGGAAGAGCTGGAAGGTCAGGTGGTTGGAGATGAGATCCTTTGCCGAGAACCGGTAATCGTAGGGATACCAGTACAGGAACTCCTCCCGGAGCGAATCGAGTGTCTCCTGTGGCAGGGTGTCGGGGTTTCCGGTGCCGCGGATGACGTAGTCGAAGACCCCCGGGGTGAGCAGGTCGGGCTCGATCTCCCGCAGCCTGTGGGCGATGGTGTAGTAGGCCATGTAGATAGTGGAATCGCTCAGCGGTTCCACGAGCCATTCCGTATCCCAGGGAAGTTTGGTGCCAAGGCCGATGCGCCGGGTGCATGCCCAGTCTTTGAGCCAGTCCACCGTACGATCGAATTCTGCTTTGATTTCGGGCGGTACCAGGGACATCGCATCGAGTTGCTCGTGCACCTGTTCTTTCCACTCCGGGTCGCTGTACTGGAGGAACCACTGGTCGTGGAGGATGCGGACATAGACGCGGCTGCCGCAGCGGCAGATGATGGAGCGCGTGTCGAAATCGTACATCACCGCCGATCCGTAGCGTTCGAGCATGATGGCAGCCACCTCGTCCCGTGCCTCTCTGACCGGCTTTCCGCCATAGGCAGGAAGCATTCTCCCTCTTGAAAACTCGGCATTGTAGACTTCCTGGGTGAGGACTTCCATGGCGGGATCGTTCTGGTGCTCGACGCATGCCCTCTCCACGGCATCTTTTGCAGGCACCTGCCCGTAGCCTTCCACCGCAATGAGGGGGACCGGGGCGATATCGGTGTATTGTCCTGTGCGCTGGAGGTCGCGCAGGGCGATGTAGTCGAAGGGGGCGTGGGCAGGAACGCTCATCACAATGCCGGTCGCCATGTCCGGGTCGACGAAGGTGGCGGGGAGGATGGGGACGTCGCCGCTGAAAGGATGTGAGACTGTCTGGCCGATAAGATCGGTGCCGTGGATCCGGTCCTCGATGAGCACCTCGTGATCCTGCAGGCGGATCTTCTCCGCCGCCTCGAGGGAGAGGATCCATTTCTGGCCGTCCACTGTGCTTTTGACGTAGTCAACGTCCGGATTGACCCAGAGATTGGTCACCCCGTAGGTCGTTTCCGGCCGCAGGGTGGCGCAGGGGAGGCGGTACTCGCCCCACGAAAACATGACCAGGATGAACTTGATGATCTCCGCACTGTCCCCTTCGAGCAGATCATGGTCACCCACGGGGTTGTCGCACATCGGGCAGTACTTGACCGGGTGGGCGCCCCGCACCACGTGGTTCTGCTCGTGCAGGTGAAGATACTGCCACTCGATGAACTTGCTGTACTGCGGGTCGACCGTGGTGAATTTGCGTCTCCAGTCGATGGAGAGGCCGCAACGGCGCATCACCCGCTCGTATTCCCGGGAAAAATAACGGACGATCTCCATCGGCTCGACGAAACTGGCCAGTACATCGGCCGGGACCCGGTAGAGGTCGGTGTAGAGCCTGATGGTCGCCTCGTCATTCTGTGCAATGCGCCGGGATATCCCGATGACCGGCGTGCCGGTGACATGAAAGGCCATGGGGTAGAGCACCGTCCTTCCGGTCATCCGCCAGAACCGGGCGATCACGTCGGGCACGATGTAGGTGCGCCCGTGGCCCACGTGCATGGCACCGCTCGGGTAGGGGTAGGCCACCGTCAGGTAGAACTTGTCCTCCCCCGACGGATCCGGTTCAAAGATATCCTGCCAGCGTTCGTTGCACTTCTGCTCAATTTCGTTCATGTCAAATCTGCTCAATGCCTTTTCCCTCCGTGATGGTCGCACCTGCCCTGGGCCTATACCGGTCTCAGTTTGATGATCTCTCCCTCGTCGTACCGGCGGAGCATCTCCTGTGAGATGCTGCTGTTCTTGGCGAGGTGGATCTCGCCGTGGTCGTCAACGGTTGCGGTGAAGAGGTATTCCTTCCCCCCGAACACGTCGACGATCTTGCCCCGCTGGTCCGGTGCCATGATGATGAGCTGTCGTTTGTCGATCCTGATCCGGACGCCGCCCTCCAGCTGGATGTCCTCCTCTTTTGAAGGGGCGGTTTCGGCTTTCTGGCGCTCCAGCTCGCTTCTCGGCCTGATGTCGATGCCGATGCTGAGCTTATTGACGATACTTGCCACGTTCTTGCCGCCTTTGCCGATGGCCGCGGGGATATCCTTGTCATCGATATAGACCACGGCCTTATTGTCCGTCTGCATCCGCACGTCCACGTACCCGTCCGTGAACCGTCCCAGTTCACGCTGTATTTCTCGCTCGGCAAGTTTCCACGAGATCTTCTCTTCGGGCTCCGCTTTCGCGGGCGCCTGCCGTGCCACAGGCATGACGATGGTTTCGCCTTCGAAACGGAAGATCTCGAAATCGGGTGCTCCTGTTCCGTGTTCGGTGATGGTGATCACTGGTTTCTGGGTCGTCTCCTCGGGCATGCCTTCCGGGCGCTTGATGGAAAAGCTGACGTCATAGACCCTGCCGATCTCTCCTCCAATGACGAAGATGATGGTGTTGATGATCTGGGGGAGCGTGCCGAAATCCATCCGCTCGAGAAACCGCTGCAGGGCATCCTGCACCCTCGTGGCATGCATCACGCCGACCATGCCGAGGCCGGCAAGGCGCATATCGCCGAATATTTTGAAATCTTCGTTTTTGCGCAGTTCATCGAAGATGACGTAATCGGGCCGGAACAGCATGAGCACCTCGGCGGTGTTTCCCATGCTCCCGTCGAGCGACGTGTACTGGGTGATGTTGTCGGGGACCTGGAGGTCACGCGGTGCCTCCATCGTCTTGACCACGAACCCGTGGTCTGCAAGGAAGGTGGCGATGCTCTGGGCGAGGGTCGTCTTCCCCGCACCGGGAGGTCCCGCCACGAGAAGCCCTCGCTGCTCTCCCATGATGCGGTTCTTGATCAGGTCCGCCCTGGCATAGTCATTGAGGCTGATATCCACGATCGGGCGGACCGCCGAGATCTCCATGCCGTCGGAAAACGGCCTGCGGGCAATTGAGATGCGCAGCGACCCGATCTGCACCACCGTAATGCCGCGTTTCTCGATCTCGATGAACCCGTCGGGGTCGCGTTTTGCCCGTTCGAGGATTTCCTGCGCCATCGACCTGAGTTCGTGCTCTGTCAGGGGTGCTTCGCGCAGGGTGACCAGCCGCATCTCCTTGAGCGTGCCCTTCTTGGCAACAGGCGGCACGCGCTCCTTGAGATAGACTGCGGTGGTCTTTTCATCGAAGTACTGGTCGATGCTGAGCGGCGAAAAATCGCCGATCTGTGGCCGAAGGTAGAGCACTTCAAGCCCCTTTGCCTTGGCAACTTCGGCCTGGACGATATCGCTGGTGATAAAATTCGCCTCATGGTCGCTGGCGACGTTGCGGATCAACGCATCTATCTCGCCGCCGCTGGCAAGTTTCACCTGATCGAGACTGGGGCGGGTCCCCACGAATTTCAGCTCGATAATGCCTTCATTTGCCATCCTGCAGAGTTCCTGGAGCTCGTTGAGGCCGCTGAACCCGATCTCGCGTCCCTGGTTGGCCTGTGATTCGAGTTCTGCAATAACAGCCTCGGCGATGATTATTGTGGCCCCTTTATATTCACCCGATTTTATCATTGAGGTGATGCGCCCGTCTATGACGACGCTTGTATCCGGTACTAATTTCATAAAAAATCACCAATTTTCTTGTGCTTATTGTACAGTAGTACTGTATACCTGTTCAGGCTCAAATACCTTTTCAGCAATGATTTCACCGTCAATGGTGCGGTAAAAACAGCTTTTATAGCCTGTATGGCAGGCTGCCCCCTGCTGCTCCACCTGGTAGATGAGGGTGTCCTCGTCACAATCGGTGAGAATCCGGACAACCCGCTGGGTGTGTCCGCTCTCTTCCCCTTTTCTCCAGAGTTTCTGCCTGCTCCTGCTGAAATAGTGTGCATGTCCGGTAGCTATGGTGAGCTCCACCGCCTCCGCGTTGGCGTAGGCCACCATCAGAATGTCCTTTGTTGCTATGTCCTGTGCGACGACAGGGATCAAACCATTAGTAAAATTCAGTGGTATCATACTATCTTACACTCCGTAGATTGCGGTTATTGCCAGGTAGATCAGGTCCCCGAAAAATACCGCAGTGAGAAATCCTGCGGTGATTGGCACGATGAATGGGACGCCGTAGGATATCCATACTTTGCCCGCCCTCCGGTAAAGATCGAGTTCGCGTGCATATTGGTCGGGGTTGCGCTTGAGATCCCTCGTGTACATACGCCGTTCACCCTCAATCATTCGTCGTATGGCCCCCCGGAAGGTGATAAACCGCCGGGTAAGCTCGCCGTCCTGCTCGCCGAAATCCTCCATGACAAATCCGAACGTGTCTTCGATGCCGTCTCCGTCCACAGGAAATCCGACGAACATGTAGTGGAGCGGGGCCCGGTTGCCCCTGATGATATTCATGAGAAAGATTCCTATGGGGGTTGCGATATTGAGGATGACGGCATTCATGAACACCACGAGGGGAAAGAAGCCTGGCAGGGGATTGCCGAACAGGGGCTCGATCGGAAAGAGCGGAATACAGGCGGTGATAAATATCATTGCCCAGGCATCCGCCCCCCCGAACAGGTGAACGTATGCTGCGAGGAAGTAGAAGAGCCCGCAGAACAGCGCGACTGCGCCGATGAGTCCCAGTGCCAGCATTGTGTCCGAAATGAGCAGCGCGAGGTATGTCCATGCTGCCATCGGCGCTGCGATTGCAAGCATGGGATACCACGTCCTGAACGGAACCCTCCGATCACGAAGGTCAAGGATGGAGGCATAACCCAGGGTGACGGCAACAGCCAGAGATGCAATGACCAGTTGCGGGATCATCTGTGGCAGGGTCATGGGCATTTAAATATTTATTCCCGGGGCCATTTATGTGTGGCGATGAGCGGCAGAACTGCCCCCTGACGGGATCATGCCGGGGTGCTCCCATGCCTTATAAGGCCTGCGTGGGATTTCGAAGGGACAGTTCCTGGAGGATTCCGCGTATCTGACCGAGGTGCGTTTTGGGCGAGGTGAGAAAACAGATATGAGCGTCGCGGTATGGCGCGATGATCACGTTCTTTCCCTGCATCTGAACGGTCATCTGGAGAAAGGTGCCCATGTCCAGTGCCGCGGCAATACTCTCCGCTGCCCTGAGTGCGTCCTCGGCAATCGCCGCCACCGCTTCGAAATCGGCATCGCCGAGTGCCACAACCGAGAACCCGTCGCTGAACACTGAGGCCGCAAGAACGCCGTTCCTCCGGAGAATCCATCCCAGGTCGGCGATTTCCGAGTCCTCGACGGTGATTGCGTGCGGTCCGGGGGGAGGCGCGGCCGTCTCCGGCGTATCATCCCTCTCGTCGACCGCCACTGGCGGTGCGCCGGGGGCGGTGGCAGGCGGCGATTGCCGTACCCCTGTCACCGGTTCTTCACCTGCGCCTGCCGTAGCATCCCCTTCATCCGGCTTTGCCTGCTGTCCTGAGAGACCGGGGGCACCCGATGATTGACGGTCTGCGGTCTCCTCTGGCGTGCGGATTTCCCCGACATCGTCTCCGGGGGGTGCAGTGCCATCGCCGCTCTCGGGCTTCCCGGTCATTTCTGATATGGAAGGGCTGAGATCGAGAGAATCCTCCGCGGATTGAAGAATTTTCCGGACATCGGGAACAACGTCATGCGGTTCCTCCGCCGCCGGTCCGCTCTCGTGATCCTGATTGACTGCCGGTTCCATGGAGTGTACGGTCTGCTCCACTGCCTGCGCAACCGATCGGGGGGGTTCTGGGGACGGTTTGACGGAAATGGCAGGGATATCTGCGTCCAGAGATGCAGGTGTCAGTTCCGAACCCTGTTCGCCGTTGTAGAATGCGAATGCCTTGCGGTATTCTTCCGCGTTGTACTTTTGCAGGCGGAAGGTAAGCAGATCCTGGGTGCTGAAATAATCGTATGCGGCCTTGCCCCGCAGGACTTTCGAGCCGTGCTGGTAATAGTACGCTTCGGCCTTTCCTTTTTTGATCAGGATGAATCCTTCCCCCTCGCCGAGCGTGATCATGACCGCTCCGATGAACCGGAAGGTATGGGTTAATATCCATTGCAGCGAGGCCTGCATGGCACCGATACTTTTTCCTGTGGGAAGATAGTCGATCATAATGCGGTGGTAATGGCGTCCCTGTTCTTTTTCAGTTCATATCGTATTCTACCAATATTAGTGTTATTTTTTGCAATGATTGCCAGGATATGGTCATTATCGAGCGGTGTTGCCAGGAGTGTACCGTCTTCAATTTCAAGAAAAATCATCGTCAGTTCATCCCGGTCCAGTTCTTCGGCAAGCGCCTTCGATGCACGCATTCCCAGGTAAACCCGCAGCCCCACTTCCTCGAAGTCCGGGAACTTCTGCCCTGCTGTCGTGAGGATGCTGCCCTCATCGCCCACGACGCATGCCGCCACGACGCCTTCCAGGTTTAAAAATTTGTGCAATATCTGCTTCAACATCGGATGATAGATGGTGGTATTCGCAGGCTGATAAATATTTCAGGATTTTTTGGGATCTTATTCAAGTCCCTGAATACTGGCTTTCAGTTTTTCTGCTGCAGGCTGCCCGAGGCTCGTGACAACCGTCTCATAACAGCTCTCCGAGAGGGGATGAATGTCATGGACGGTGAGGTCAGCGGGATTTTTTCCGAGATTCTTCCTGCAGCAGCGGTCAAGGAGAAGGGGTGCGGCAGGGCCGACCTCATCCCTGAGTATGGTGATAATCTGTTCGCGAAGGTGCATTGGTGTTCCCCCTAGTCGGTGTCTTCCCGGGCGAGATTGTCGAGGATCTGGTAGGAATTCAGCATACGGTTGAATGACTTTGCGAGGTCTCCGATTTCGTCGTTGGTCATGACGTCAATATGCGATGCCCTGAGGTCTCCCCTGCTCACGCTGTCGGCAACCCTCGAGAGGTTCTCGATAGGGCTCGTAATGCTCCGTGCCAGGAAGAAGCTCCACATCACCACGATGGCGAGGGTGATCAGGGTCAGGACGAAAATACTGTTGTGAAGGCCGATCGTCGAAATGATACTCTCGGTGTCTCCTGCGGATACAATCCCCAGGAGTGCGACGGGGATGACGGCGACAAAGAGCATGCTTGCCATCAGCTTGTAGAAGATGGGGATCTGAAGAACCGGCCCTCCGACATCCATGGGTACATGTATGCATTCGCTCATGATGCTACTCTCCAGTGTGCGATCAGTATGTAGAATTGTTATATTATATATATATTGCTTTTACCGATTATCAATACGGATATAGCATATGATATATCGTTTTGATAATCCCAACAATAAGGTTCTTGTCCGATGAGGAAAAAAAGGATAACTTGATACCATGGTCGGCCCTGCGGTCGCCATAACGCCTTTCCATGGAAATCCGTCCGGTGAGATGAGAATGATCGAAATTCGTGTCGACGAGGAGGCCTGCAACGGATGTGGGCTTTGCGTCAAGGACTGCCCTATGGGGGTATTTGAGCTCAGGGGCAGCGTATCTTCTCCGGTTCACCCGGAGAACTGCATGGGATGCCTCTCGTGCCACGAGATCTGCCCGGCGCAGGCGCTTGAGCACCGCGGCGTGGTGCCATGCAGGAGAATGTATGTCAGCATGAAAGTCTGCCGCATGCTCAACCGGGTGATCTGATGGGTGAAAGTTTCATCGATGAGACAAGGGAGAAATTCAGGACCGATCTCGTGTTCCGGGTGGAGGATGTTCCCATGCGGTGCGATCCTCCTGCAGAGGAACTCGAACAGACGCTGCACGGCCTGATGCAGCTGAACGGGTATATCATCAAATCACTCGAGGAGATCGCCGGCAGGGGGGCAAACGCCGTGACCTACCGCGCCGGGAAGAAATTCGGCCATGAGGTTGCGAAGTATTTCGAGAAAAAGGACAACGTGGAGGATGCGCTCCGCGAGCTCTCCTATATCCTGCACGGCCAGTATACGTTCGAGCCATGGAAACCCTCGGACCGCGATGAGTACATCGTCGAGGAGAACGGGAGCACGTTCATCTACCTCGTTTTTCATGACTGCATCGTTCGCCAGTCCTGCCGCCGCATCGGCCAGGAGCAGGGAGGGCCGCTCTGCCAGACTCTCTGCGGGTACGTGGTGGGCGCCGTCGAAGAGATTACCGGGAAACGGGGCAAACTCGAGATCATCCACACGGGCCCCAATGCCTGTCTGAAGAAGCTGATCCTGAAGTGAGGGGAGGAAATGAAGATTGCAATCGAAGAACTGGCCGGCTGTTCGGGATGCACCATCGCCATCCTCGATCTCCACGAGATGATCCTTGATGTCCTCGAAACAGCGGAAATCGTCTACTCCCCCGTGATCATGGATGTCAAAGAGCCCCCCGAAGGCATCGACATCGCCTTTGTGACCGGTGCGGTCAGGAACGCGGA
>DSDF01000096.1 GCA_011048835.1 Methanoculleus sp.
GCGGTGACGGCACGGCCGTCCTGCCGGAACTCTTCGGGCAGGTCGAGGGGGAGGTACTGCGTGCCGTCGTCGGCCACGATACCGTAGAACCCTCCCTCGAGGTCGATATAGGTGACCGTCCCGGTAATCCCGATCGTCTGCTGGGCGGGGCCCCGCGTATAGAGGCCTCCTCCCATCACGACCATTGCGATCAGGCCCGCTGCAATGATCCCCACCACGAGGATCACTGCGATACCCATCTGTTTGATGTTCATCTTCTACCTCACAGCTTTTGTAGGCCGTATCAGCCCTTGAATATTGCTTTGACTTCGAAAAAGTTCGAATATACCCCGTTGAGGGAACGAGGGCAACCGTTATCCCCTCCTGCGCTCATCACCACATGCGAGGAGGAGTGCCATGCAGAAATGCCCTTTTTGCTCACCCGCCGACGGGGACATCACGGCGGAGAACGATCTTGCCTACGCCCGGTTCGACGTCTATCCGGTCAATCGCGGTCACATGCTCATCATTCCCTTCCGCCACACGGCGAGTTATTTCGCCCTGTCGTTCGAGGAGCGGGCGGCGGTTCTTGACCTGGTCGACCGGTGCAGGGAGATTGCCGACGAGCGGTATTCGCCCGACGGCTATAACATCGGGGTCAATGTCGGCGAGGCGGCCGGCCAGAGCGTCATGCATGTCCATTTCCATTTCATCCCCCGCTACTGCGGCGACGTCGAGTCTGCCCGCGGCGGGATCCGGGCGGTCATCCCGGAACAGCGCGACTATCCGTTTAAGCCCGATTGAGGCGAAACAGTACCGGTGATGCGCTTGAGTGTGCCGGGGGCCGGCCCGGAACAGACGGTCCGGAGGATCTATGCTGCGCTTCTCTCCTGCTACGGCCCGCAGGGGTGGTGGCCGCTGCTGGACTTCGCGGGGCCGCAGCCCGACAAGACGGGGAGCCGTGCGGGCTACCACCCCGGCCGCTACGACCTTCCGGCGACCGATGCGCAGGTCTTCGAGGTCTGCGCCGGCGCCATCCTCACCCAGAACACCGCGTGGGTGAACGTGGAGACGGCGCTGCGGCGGTTGCAGGCCGCCGGAGGCCTCGGCCCGGACGCGCTGCTCTCTCTCGGGGAGGAACGGCTCCGGGAGGCGATCCGTCCTGCGGGATTCTTTCACCAGAAAATGCGAAAACTGCGTGAATTCGCAGTAATTTACAGGGAACTGGAGGGGAGGGCGCCGTCCCGCGAAGAACTGCTCGCCCTCTGGGGCATCGGGCGGGAGACGGCCGATTCCATGCTCCTCTACGCCTACCGCGTGCCCGTCTTCGTGGTGGACGCCTACACCCGCCGGATCGCGGGCGCCCTCGGGCTGATCGAGCCGCGCGCCGGCTACGAGGAGATCAGGGCCCTCTTCGAGTGCAGCCTGCCCCGCGAGGTACCCGTCTACCAGGAGTTCCACGCCCTGCTGGTGGAGCATGCCAAGCGGCATTACCGCAAGGGGGGTGACTGGAGCGCCTGTCCCCTCCGGCGGATCGTGGAGGGGTGAGGGGGCCGCCCGCTATCTCGCCGGTATCTCCCTGGCCTGTCGCCGGGCGGCCGCCGGGTGGGGGACGGTGAGGAGCTGGCCCGGCTCCGGGGAGTCGATGGTCCGTGTGGTCCCGTCCGGCCAGCGGATCGCCACCCGGTCGATGGTCTCGTAGCATTCCCCCAGGCCAAAGTGTGCCACCGGCTCCATCTGGCAGAGATAGCCCGACCCTGCATCGATTGCCCGCAGCTGCCGCCGTGCGCCGGCATCCAGCGCCACCACCGCGCCGCGGGCGGGGGCACCGGCGGGCGTGAGAGGCAGCACCCGGAGCCAGGCGTTGCCGGTCTCCTGTGGTTTGTAGAGGGAGAGGGGCTGGGCACCGGCTTCGCCGTGGGCCACGATCAGCTCGAGACGGCCGTCGCCGTCGAAATCGCCCACCACCGCCCCCGTACCGAAACATTCCGGTTCCCGTGCGTCGCCGAGGGGGAGGCGGTGCCAGTCGCCGTTCCGCCAGCCGAAGAGGCGGTTCGGCTCGCCGATATTGTTGAAGAGGATCTCCTCGTAGCCGTCGTTGTCAAAGTCGGCGGCGATCACCGTGCGAATGCGCGAAGGCCGGGCGATGGCTGCGGTCGCCCCGTCGACAAAGCGGCCGGTTTCCCGCTGGCAGAAGAGGCGGTGCGGCCCCTCCCAGTTGCCGCAGACGATGTCAAACCTGCCGTCCCCGTCGGCATCGAGCACCGCCACTCCCCGGGCGTGCCCGCCGGGGTCGTCGATCCCGCTCGTTCCTGCCACCTCACGGTAGGTCCCGTCCCCCTGGTTGGCAAACAGGAAGTTCGGGCCGCGGTCATTCCCCGAGAAGATATCCATCCGGTCCGAGATGAGGGGGAGCGAGAGCAGGCTCCTTCCGTCGGCGACCCGGTCCACCCCCGCAGCGGCGGCCGCATCGACCAGCGTGCCCGCATCATCGCACTCGTAGAGGCGCATTGCCTCCCCGAAGGATGCCAGCACAAACCCGTAGCGCCCGGTGCCGTGCCGGTCGACGGCAGCGACCGACCGCCCGGCGGCAAAGTTGCGTACCCCCAGGTTCTCGTGAAGGGAGAAGAGGTCCCGCCACTCATGGTCCGCGAAGTCATAGATGCGGTCGGGGACCCATTTTCTCCCGGCGAAGGTGTCGCGGTTCAGGACGTACACCTCCTCCCTGCCGTCGCCGTCGATATCGGCGGCAGCGATGCCGGTGGCACTGTAGCCTGCATCAGCGAGAGGATGGTCGGTGACGACGGCAACCCGATCCTGCTCCCATGTCAGCAGGGTGTTCGGGTCCTCGAACCCGGCGACGATCACCTCGAAGGCCCCGTCTCCGTCGATATCGGTGACCGCCGCCCCGTAATGGCAGCGTGCCGGGTTGGGGCTGAGCAGGTGGCTTTCGTTCACGAACATGGCGTTCACCTCGAGGGCATCCGCGCCCCCCGGTACGGCGTACCGCTGTGGGCCGTAGGCGGTTAAGTAATTTTTCCGGATTGCGGCACTTTCGTGCGGCCAGCACGCTGCCGGAAGGTGCCTGGCGGGGCGATGATCTCGAACCGGGCACCCGCACCCGGAACCCCGCACTCCCTGATGGAAAGACCGGTTATGGAGAGGATCTCGCGTGCAAGGAACATACCGTATCCTGTCTTTTTCCCGAATCCCTGTTCGAAGATGAGTTCTTTTTCGACGCCGGGGATGCCTTCCCCGTCGTCCTCACAGACCAGGATCAGGCCTTCATCCGTCTCTTCGCAGGAAAACAGGACCCTGGTGACGTCGCCCCCTCCGTGGGAGCGGGCGTTTTCGATCAGGTTGAAAAAGACCTTCTCAAGGAGCGGATCGGCATAGACCTCATATGCCTCCACATCGATGTCGACCCCAAAGGGCGGCGGGGAGGTCGTATGAAGGGCGTGACCGATCGTTTCATAGACCGGCTGCCAACCAGGGGAGAGCACCCCGATGTCCTGGTAATCGCGGGTAAAGGTGATGAGGCGCTGGATGGCCAGCGTCGCCGTCTCCTGGCATTGCAGGTACTCCTGCATCACGGGATTGGAGATCTTCTCCCTGCAGAGCTCCTGGTAGGCGCGCAGCACCGTAATCTGGTTGAGAATATCATGGCGCGTGATGCTGTTAAGGAGATTGAGCTTGCTGATCACCTCGTGGAGGGCTTCTTCGGTGCGGTACCGTTCGAAAATCTTGCCGATACGGGCGGCGATGGCGTCCAGAAGCACCTCTTTCTCCGCAAGAAACGTCCCCTCATCCATCTCCTCGTGCTCGGACAGGTAACGGACCTCCACCGTGCCCGCCACCTCGCCGTACACGGAAACCGGGCAGATCTGGACCAGAGGGCTCTCGCCGAAGTTTGCCGTGCGAAATTCCCCGCCGTCAATTGTCAGGCGTGCGCAGGCGATCTCCGGGAACCGGTATGCGGTGGGAATGAGATCCACGATCGTCTGGCAGAGTGCCGTGATCGAAGGCTCGGTCTCGATCGCCTCGGAAATGCCGATGAGGCAGTTCAGCTCTTTCATCCGTTCCCGCAACCGGCGCGACTGGGCACGCAGGTCCCGTTCGATTTCGGTGCGCAGGGTCACATCGCGCACGACGCCTTCTACGCCGACCACCGCGCCCGCGTCGTCCCTGAGGGGGGTGCACTGCACCTCCACCCATACACGCCGGCCGTCTTTGCGCGCAAGAAGGATGATATTCGGTTCCTCCACGCCGTCTTCGCCGCGCCACGCGTGGGCGAACAGCTCCCGGTCGCCCGGCTCGGTGATGGTAAAGAAGAGATCCGGGTCGGCATACAGTTCACCGGGTGCGTACCCGGTGATAGCCGCGGCAGAGGGGCTGATATAGGCAAACCCCCTGCAGGGCGAAAAATCGTAGCGGAAGATCATGTCGGTGGCGTGTTCGGAGAGCAGGCGCACCCGCTCCCTGCATTCCTCCAGTTCTCTTCCCCTACGGCTCCGCTCCTCCGGCATGCGGCCGACGCCGAACAGGGTTGCCGTCACCCTCTCCGCGGTTGCGTCTTTCCTGACCGCACCGTCGGCGCCGCAACGGAGTGCCTCTCCTGCCGCATGCTCCTCCCCCTCTCCGAAAAGGAGGATGAAAGGCACTTCATTGCCCGAGGACCGAAGTGCCTCCAGCAGATCGGCCCCGCTGATGCCCGGCAGTGCCCGGGCGGCGATCACGAGGTCGAATGCACCGGCGGCGATCATGGAATACCCCTCTTCTGCGGATCGCGCGGTGGCGATGGATACCCCTTCCTCTTCCAGAGCCTCCAGCTTGGTATTGAGCGCGGCCGGGTCGGAATCGATGAGAAGAAAGGTTTTCATGAACATTTTCCAGGAAAAATAATTACATTGGTATGGTTGCCGGGATATATCAACCCTCGCTCCCCGGAAGAATCCGGGCTCGCTGGAGGAGATTCGGGCTCGCGTGGCTGCGGCACGCGCACATCTATTTAGATCCCCACACCATCCCTTTGCGATGAACGAGAACCTGCGTCAGCTCGTCCACCTCTCCTCCGGCCTTGTCTTCTCGGCGCTCATCCTCGTCCTGGACCGGGCCACACTGCTCGCCATCCTCACCGCCGGGATCTTTGCAGGATTCCTCATATTCGACATGCTCTGGCGGGGGATCCGGGTGCCCGTCGTTTCACTGTTTGTGGATACCATGGAGCGGCGGGAGGACCTGCCGGGCAAAGGCACCTTCTTTTATACGGGCAGCGCCCTCTTCTGCCTGGTCTTCTTCGATCTCTCGCAGGTTTTCGTCGGCGTCGTCGCGCTCTCCGTGCTGGACTCGATAGCCACCATCGCCGGGCTGCGGTTCGGGAGGACGCGGCCGTTCAACCGGAAGTCGGTCGAGGGCACTCTTGCCGGAGCGGCGGCGGCTGCCGCGATCCTTTTCTTCTTCCTCCCCCTCCCTTTCGTCCTCACCGTGAGCGCCCTCGCCGGCGTCGCAGAGCACCTCTCCCCGCTGGATGACAACCTGGTCATCCCTCCCGTGGTCTGCCTGTTCCTCGTGCTGGCGGGCTGGCCGGTCGTGTAGTTGCGGGGTCCGGCGCATAGTCGGCGGTGTCCGCATCGCCGCGCAGATATGCCGCGTGCCACCCCTCGCGCACCGGCATCGCCGTGTAGAGCGCCGGGCGGTCCGCTTCGAGGAGCCGGGGCTCCTCGCCCATGAATGTCGCGCCGCAGCAGACGCAATGTTCGGTATGGGCGGCCACGTGGTCCAGCCACGCGGGCCCGGCCGTTGCGCGCATCAGGTGATGGTCGAGGATGAGGGTCGGCACTACGCCGGCGAGAAACAGGGCGTTGAGCCATGCCGATGTGCGGTCGGCCATGGAGAGCTCCCGCAGGTAGAGCGGCGGGCCCGAGGCCAGCAGGGTGCGGGGGCTCCAGCCGTAGATCGTGGCGACGGCGGCATCGTCGAGCACCTGCATATCGGAGGCGTAGACAAAGACCTCGTCGCCCTCGGCGATGCGCACCACCATCACCTGCCCGAGATGGGACGCGGGAGAGCCGTGGAGCACGCCGTGGGAGCAGCGTACCTGTGCATCGCCCCTCCCTTCGGCACTCGCGAGCGGTCGGCCGAGGCACCGCTCGAGGTCGCGGCGGCGGGCGAGGGAGGTCCGGGAGATGCCATCCGGCCCCTTGCACCACAGCCGCGCCCCGGCAAGGTCGGGGAGATCCGCGCAGCCCGGCTGGTAGGGGGAAGGGCTGGCGAGGGGGACGTGGTCGCCGTGGTAATGGGTGACCACCACGTCGGTGGCGTCGGCGAGGGCATCGAGGATGCGGGTGCGGGTGGCCTCGGCGGCGGCGATCTCGAGCGGATGGGGGGCGAGACCGCCCCGGAGCATCCCGAGCGCCACCCCGGGATCGATCACGATGCAGCGGTCATTGGTGCGCACCATGACCGCAAGGCTGCGGGCGCCCATGGACTCGCAGCCGAGGACGGTGATCTCCATGGATGGCTGCTCAGGCCTCCCGCGCCAGTGTCCGCCGCACCGCGTTCATGGTGCGGCGCACGACGGGGTCGTCCGGGTCGAGCGCCAGCGCCCGCTCCAGCACCTCCCGCGCCTCCTCGTAGCGCTCGAGCCCGATGAGCAATGAGCCGATATTGCCCATGATCGCCGGGTTCTTCGGATCCCCCGCAAGGGCCCGCTCGTACGCCTGCAGCGCCTCTTCGTCCCGGCCCATGTCGGCGAGCACATTGCCCATGTTGTTGAGGGCCATGGTGTTGTCGGGCCCGGTCTCGATCGCCTGCCGGAATGCAGTGAGCGCCTCCTCGTAGCGCCCCTCGCGGCGCAGCAGGTTGGTCTTGTTATTGAGCGCGATATCGGCGAGCAGGGGATCTTTTGGCCCGACGTCCAGCACGCGGTCGAAGGCCCGGAGCGCCTCCTCCACGCGCCCGAGTTCGGCCAGTGCCGCCCCTTTCTTGTTGGTCGCCGCAAGGTACTCCCGGTCCGTCGCCCGCACCTTCTCGTAGGCGAGTACCGCCTGCGGGTAGTTTCCCCGCTCCATGAACCTGTCCCCCCGCTGATCCCAGAACGTCGAGGGTGACTCCTTCCTGCCGCTGCTCTGCTGTCTGGCCATTCGGATTCCTCAGCACCACTCACCGCCTCGAGCTACTTAAAGGGTCTGCCGGTGTTCAGCGATCAGAAACGGATAAATAGTTCATGCACTTCTCCCTTGGATGAGTGTTCCTGGAGGAAGCAAGGTATGTGGGTCGTGGTCAGAAATCTGGACGGCAAGGTCAGTGAGGTGGAGCTGCCGGCAAGCCACTATGTCGAGATCGGGGATGTGCTGAGCGACGGATCGGTGGTCATCGACCTTCCCTACCCCGATGAACCCGACGAGGATTTCATTCCCATGGACAGCTACGACGAGGAAGAGCTCGACTGAGAGATCATGCATCCTGTCAGCACGGGGGGCAGGGAACAGGGCCGCCGGTGCGAGCTGGGCGAGGAGCCGGGGGGCCCCGCTGACGTGCTCGCCACGTTCTCCCGCGCCGTGGAGGCGGTGGTCGCCGAGATATCGCCTGCAGTGGTGAGCCTTGTCACCAGGAAGCGGACCTCCCGGCGCATGCGGGGGCCGGAAGTCGGCCTGGGTTCGGGGCTGGTGGTGGCCCCCGACGGCTACATCCTCACCAACCGTCACGTCATTGCCGGGGCGTCCTCGGTCGAGGTGCGGTTCGTGGACGACCGGACCAGTACGGCGACCGTGGTGGGAGCGGATCCCGCCACCGATATCGCCGCCGTCCGCATCGACGCCGCCGGCCTGCCCTATGCCGTGCTGGGCGGATCGAATACCTTGCGCACGGGCCAGTTCGTCATGGCGATCGGCAATCCGCTGGGCTTCGATTCCACCGTTTCCACCGGTGTGGTGAGCTCGCACGGGCGGGTGCTGCGCAGCCAGGACGGGAGGATCGTGGAAAATATTATCCAGCACACCGCCCCGCTCAATCCCGGGAGTTCGGGCGGCCCGCTGGTCACTACCCGCGGCCACGTGGTGGGCATCAACACCGCCATCATCGTTTCGGCGCAGGGGATCGGGTTCGCCATCCCCGCCGACACGGCCTCCTGGGTGCTCTCCCAGCTGATGGCGCACGGCAGGGTGAAGCGGGGCTGCCTCGGGATCGTGGGAGGATCGCGCCCGCTCAACGAGCGGTTCCGGCGCATGATGGGGCTCTCCGTGACGCGGGCCATCGAGGTGATGTCCGTCGCCCGCAACGGCCCCGCGGCGCAGGCGGGACTACAGGAGGGCGATCTCATCGTGGGAATCGGGGGCCGGCCCGCGGAGAGCGTCGACGACCTCCACCGGTTTCTCACGACCTGGCCGCTGGGCACGCCAGTCACGGTCACGTTTCTTCGCCGCGGCGAGAGGATGGCCGTCGAGGTCGCGCCGGCGGAAGCGAAGACGGGATAGCCGGGGTTTATTTCTCCTTCTTTTTGTCCTCCTCTGTGCGATAGGGGATGGGGATGTAGGCCACCGAGGGGCGGCGCTGCATGGCCTGGGGGGAGAGGTCCATCAGCTGGTAGACCTCCGCGGGCATCCCGGTCGACACCGGCAGCCCCATCGCTTTCGCCTGCTCGAAGGTGATGGGGAAGTCGTGGGTCCAGCGCCCTTCGGTGAGCGCGGCGGCGATCGCGGCCGCCTTCTGCGCATCGACCTTCCCGGCGAGCATGCGGGTGACGAAGTCGTGCACCTGTGCCTGTGCCTTGCGGGCGATGTCGGCGAGCATGAGCGTTGTGTCGTCGATGTCCTTGGGCTCCTTTGCATCGAGGACGCTGAGGATGGAGACGGCGGGGTACTCCCCGAGCTGCGGGTCGACCGGACCCAGCACGGCGTTTTCATCCATGATCACCTCGTCGGCAGTCAGGCAGAGAAGGGTGCCGCCGGACATGGCGTAGTGGGGGACAAAGACGCACACCCGTGCCGTATGCCGTTTCAGGGCCATGGCGATCTGCTCGGCGGAGAGCACCAGCCCGCCGGGCGTGTGGACGATGATGTCGATGGGCATGGAATCAGGCGTCATCCGTACCGCCCGCAGCACGTCCTCGGAGTCGTTGATGTCGATATAGCGCAAAATGGGGATGCCCAGCAGGCTCATGATCTCCTGTCGGTGGATGAGGGTGATCACGCGCGAGCCCCGCGCCGCCTCAATCGCAAGGATCTTCTTCAGGCGCTTCGACTCGATGCGCCGCTGCTGGACGAGGGGAGCGACGAAGACCAGCACCGCAAGGAGCACAAACGCGACAATCCAGAGATCCACGATCATACGACCCGGTTTCCTGTGAGGGTGGTTGATTGCTGGGGTGAAGAACGTTGCCCTCTCCCGCGGCGTGAGGCTCCTCACCGCTCTTTTCCGGAGAGATCGAGCTGCAGGGAGCCAACGTGGACGCAGGCGACGCGGGACGGGTCGAGGGGCGGCGCGTGGAGGCTGAAGACGTGGCGGACGAGGTCCACATCATCGATGATGCCAAGGGCCAGCACCATCTGTTCGGCGTCGCAGAGGGCGACCAGCCGGTTGCGCCACGCGCCCCGGGCCCGGGGTTCGGGCAGGTCGCCGTGGACGCCCAGCCCCCGGAAGGGGATCTCGTGGGCAAGGGCGCCGGCAAAATAGTCTCTGAACCGCTCCTCACGGGATCGCTGCCGTTCGATGCGGGAGCGCACACGCACCGCCGGGGACACGGGGAAGCGGTGGATGCGCAGTGCTGTGCGGTGACGGAACACGGGAAGAATGGATTCGAGCTCGCAAGACCGCTGGAAAGCGACGAGGTGGTCGGGGCGCAGGCAGTCGATCAGCTGGATCTGGAACTCGGCGGCCCGTGCGCCCTGCACGTAGCCGGGCGAGTCGATGACGGTTGCGTGGAGCCCCTCATGCTCCGCCTTTCTCCGCAGGCAGGCAGCCCCGGCGAGCACCTGGAGGAAGTGGCCCCGGGGCGATGTCGAGCCGGCGAAGCGGAGGTGCACGGCGGCAGGACAGGCGGCGGTTTCCCTGAAGATGCCCAGCCCCAGCGTGGTGGGGGGGCCGATGGTCGACTGGCCGCAATCGAGGTCGAGGTAGCCTGCGCCGCTCCGGCCGGACAGCTCCTCGATAAGGTAGCGGCAGAACGTGCTCTTGCCCCGGTCGGTCATGCCGAGGACATAGACCGCACCCCCCTCGCTGCAGAGCACCTCCCGCAGCGGGCCCCACTCTTCCTGTGCACGGATCATGCGTCGTCCGGAATCGTGATGCGGCGGGCATGCTCTTAGCAGTTATGGCAGGTCGCGAAGAAACGGGCCCCGGGGATTGGCACATCTGCTGCCCGTTCGGCCCCATCATGTGCCTTCCTGATCGCGTCCGGACCGTCAGCCGTTTTGATCCGGTTGCTTGGCATATGATAGCATCATGGTTGAGGACCAGCGGCGCGGTTCCATGCACATCACGTCTTCTCCGTCCACAGGCCTATCCCGCGTTGATGAGGATGAGATCAGGGATCTTCATCTCCTGCAGACTCGTGATTTCATGGATTCTGGTTCTCAACCATGTGATCGGCCCCATACTGCACTATATCGCCCGGGGATCGTCAGCCGTTTTGATCCGCGGGCCTGGTGCAGTACAGCGGTTGCATCTCCTCGTACCTCTCTCCGAGGCTATTGCTCATTGATCGTAATATTATTTATATATTATTATAAAAAGTAAGTGCGACTCTCTCTCCTCTCGATTCGTTGAAAACGGCGTGGAGGTGGGGTGAGTGAGACGGAGGAGTCCCCCGTGCACCGGAGCCTGGCATGGACGCCCATCGGTATCGGGAACAAACTGCATATCCTGCGCGAAGGCCTGCCGGTGCGCCGCGCCCGGCTCAGCCCCGCGGACCTGCACGATGCGCAGAAAATGGACGTATGGATCGGAAAGATAGACGAGATCCTGCTGACCATCGAGGACATCAGGGCAACTGTGCGGCCCCAGGTGGAGGCCGATCTCGGCTTTTCCCCCGGCAGCGAGGAGCAGCTCATTCTGTCCCTCTTTCAGCCGAGCACCCGGAACCTCTTTGCCGAGATCGAGGTGCACTTCCGTGACCGTGCGGGCTGCGGCCTTGCGTCCGGGGAGCTGGTGCAGATGGCCGCCATTCCGCAGGCCGCGGAGACGCTGGCGTGGATCGGGGACGCCGCTTTGAAAATCGGGGTGCTGTCCGAGATCTGGACGCCGGAGCCCGAGGAGGCGGCTGTGCTCACCGAACGGCGCAAGGCCTACGAGAGCAACGCCAACCTGGCGCTGCTCTGCGACCGCTGGCAGCTCTACGAGCACCGCATCCACTTCGACCCGGCGGGGCCGCGGGCCGACGTAGTTCATGTCAAGGGGACGCTGGTGGAGTCGATTCTCGGCATGATCTTTCTCAATGGCGGGCTGCGGCGGGTGGCCCGGGCGGCATGGCTGTTGCGGCCCGGGCACGGCGCAGAGGGTTTATAAAGGATGATCCTCCCACCTGCATACAGGTGGCGATGGTTCGCAGAATCTTCTATCCGATTGATTGTCCAGTATCGGCGCACAGGGCGCCCGGTGCGCCTGCCCTGCTCCGGGCGGCGGCGGTCATGCATGTACCGGGGGAGACCTTCTCTTGCGTTCTCGAACGGCGGCGCATGCCCGCCGTCACACGGGGCCCGCCCTGCACATGACTGCCGATGCGGGAGAGGGGCGGGGCCGGCACCGGGTGCCGGCATCGGTCGACGAGATCGTGCGTGCGATCCGGGAGTGCGAGTATGCACGGCTCTGCGCTATAGAAACCCTTGAAGCCAGCCGCGACTGCGTGCGGGTGGCCATGGATGTTGCGGGCAAGCGCAACGGGTTCGGGTCCCCGCACGGCGGTGCGATCTTTGCGCTCGCCGACCAGGCCTTCGGCCTCGCCGCCAACCTCGACGGGCTGGCCAGTGTCGCCCTCTCCGCGCAGATCAGTTTCCTCACCGTCGCCCGCGGCGGGCGGCTGGAAGCCGTGGCCCGGCGGGTGGACGAGACCGGCCTCCTCTCCATCTACGAGGTCTCGGTCTTCGACGGCGACCGCTGTATCGCCCTCTTCCGTGGTGTCGGCCACAAACTGGATGATGACCCTCCGGCAGCCGGGGATGGGACCTCCCGAAATTGATTTCGCGACGCTTTTTTACTCCGGTGCCAGAGGATTGTAGTACGGCCGTGCGGTGTCCGGCGATGGGGATGTGCCGTGTACGAGCAGGAGCGCCGGGTCGCGCTGTTCGTGGAAATTTTTCCGCCCCTTGAGGCCTCGCTGCGCAGGATGCATGCCGTGGGCACCTGCCCCGGGAGATAGATGAGATCATGGAAGACGAGCCACACCCGCGGGAGATTTCCCCGGAGCCTGCACTCTGCCCGGACGGGGGTGTCGCCGGCATGCCGCGGCAGGGCGAGCGCACACCCGGCATCCGGCAGGAGGAGGATTCCTCCCGGGAAAACGAAGAACGGCTCAATCTCATGCTGGAAGCGACAAACGACGGCCTCTGGGACAGGGATATCCAGACCGGCAGGATGTACCTGAGCCCCCGCTGGTATACCATGCTCGGCTACGAGCCCTACGAGATGCCGCCGAGCTACGAGACCTGGGTGTCGCTCATCCATGAAGCCGACCGGTACCGGGCGGAAACGTGTGTGCGGGATCACACCGAGCAGAAGCGCGATTCCTACGAGACCGAGTTCCGGATGCAAACAAAATCCGGCGGGTGGAAATGGATCCTCTCCCGGGGCCGGGTGGTGGCATGGGACCGGGAGAGCAGGCCCGCCCGCATTATCGGCACCCATATCGATATCACCGAACGGCGACGGATGGAGCACCGCCTGCGGACATCGGAACTGCAGAAAAAGGCAATTCTTGACAATATCCCCGATATCGCCTGGCAGAAGGACGTGGCGCTGCGCTATGTGGCGGTCAACGAACCCTTCGCGCACGCCTGCGGCAGGAGCCCTGCCGATGTCGAGGGCCTGACCGATCTCGATGTCTGGCCGCACGGGTTCGCCCGCTGCTATATGGCCGACGACCGGGAGGTCATGACCTCGGGCAGGCAGAAGCGGATCATCGAGCCCCTCGTCGACCGCGACGAGAGCCTGGCGTGGTTGGAGACCATCAAGACCCCGATCTTCGACACCTACGGCACCATCATCGGGATCACCGGCATCTCACGGGACATCACCGAGCGGAAACGAGCCGAAGACGCCCTCAAAAAGGCCAATAAAAGGCTCAATCTGCTCAACGGCGTTACCCGGCACGATATTATCAACCAGCTTACCATCCTGCTCGGGTACCTCCGCCTCGACCGCGAGGAGGTGGTCGACCCCGAACGGCAGCGAATCCTCGAAAAGGAGATCACCGCCGCGGAAATGATCCAGCACCTGATCGAGTTCACCCGCGATTACCAGGATATCGGGCTCTCCTCGCCCCGCTGGCAGGGGGTGCGGGAGACCGTCGCACGGGCTGCCGCGTCGCTGGACGTCGCGTCGGTGCAGGTGGTCAATGAACTCGACGATCTGGAAATCTTTGCCGACCCCCTGCTGGAGAAGGTCTTTTACAACCTGATAGACAATGCGCTTCGCTATGGCGAGACGACAAGCACCATCCGGTTCTGGTCGTATCCGGCTGACCGGGGGATAGTGGTGGCCTGCGAGGATGACGGGGCCGGGATTTCCGGTGAGGAGAAAAAGCGGATATTCTCCCGCGGGTATGGCAAGAACACCGGGTACGGCCTGTTTTTGATACGGGAGATACTCGGCATCACCGGCCTTTCCATCAGGGAGTGCGGGATTTACGGCGAGGGCGCCCTGTTCGAGATTACCGTGCCGCCGGGGTTGTACCGCAGCTGCAGGCGGCCGTTTCGCACCTGACCGGACCGGGTGGATTTTCGTATGGTGAGGTTTATGGCGGCGTGCACCCAAGGTCTGGTAGAGTTGATGGTGGAACCGAGGTGGAATGTATGGGCGACGATCTTGCAGCGTATATCGAGCGGATAAAACCGCTGGGAGAGGCTACGGGAGAGCGTGCAGGGCACAGGATCGCCTCGGCGCTCATCTCCTTCGCCATGGGGATGTACGACCGGGCGGTGGAGCGGTGCGACCAGTCGATTGCAGCACTCGAAACGCGCGAAGCACCCCGCACGGTGGTTGCCGCCCTGCGCATTCTCCGGGAGCATGCCCGGTCGCTGGTGGCAACGCAGGTGAGTGTTCGGTCTGCGTTTACCTTTGAAGGAACCGTCAAAGTTGGCTCCCCGCAGGGTGAAGGGAATAACGCACCGCAGGAGTTTTCCTTCGGCGGGGACGACAGTGCCTACCTTCTTCTCCCCGAAACGGACGAAGGGGTCGCCCCGCCCGAGGTGGTTGCCCGGGACAATGCGCTCATCCTCCTCTATGCCGCGGCCGTCACCGCGTCGCCCGATGATGCACAGGCGCTCGAAGAGCAGGTCGCCCCCCTGCTCACCGCCAGGCTCGAGTACTACCGCGAAGAGCACTGAGGGGTGCCCTGGCGCAATGATACCGGGGGAGCCCTGATGATCGATCCCGCACCATCCGCCGCCGCCCTCGAGGTTGCCCGCCTGGCAAAATCCTTCGATGGCGAAGCAATTCTCAGGGACGTCTCCTTCTCCCTTGGCAGGGGCGAGCTGCTCGTGCTGCGGGGCGAGTCCGGGACGGGCAAGAGCGTTCTCTTGAAGTGCATCACCCGGCTTATCGAGCCTGATGCGGGGATGGTCTGCATTTTCGGGACCGATGCGGCCACGCTTGATGCGGTGGAGGTGCGCCGCCGCGTCCTGCTGGTGGGCCAGGTGCCGACCCTGTACGAGGGCACGGTGCGCCAGAACCTCGAATACCCTTTCTCGTTCAAGAGCAACCAGCATCTCCCCCTGCCCGACGGCCCGAGCCTGCTCTCCATGGTGGGCCTCTCCGCAGACCTTCTGGACCGCCCAGCCGCCCCGCTTTCGGTGGGCCAGCAGCAGCGGCTCTGCATCGCCCGGGCGCTCGGCCTCGACCCCGGCATCCTGCTCTTCGATGAGCCGACCGCCGCCCTCGACCCTGCAGCGAAGGTGGTGGTCGAGGAGACCATCCTGCGCCTCAACCGCGAATCCGGGCGGAGCATTCTCATGGTCACCCACGACGTGGAGCAGGTGCGGCGGATGGGTGCCCGCACCCTCGTGCTCGCCAGAGGAATGGTGAAAGAGACGGAGGGCGATGCAGGGTGATCGAAACGGTCTACGATCCCGTCGACGGCCTGGTCAAGCTGGGGCTCGCCTCGCTGCTGATGGTCGTGCTCATCCTCCTCTCCCGCGTGCGCAACCTGGGTATCGCGCGGGAGCTCGGCGTGGCGGTGGTGCGGGCCGTGGTGCAGCTGATGATCGTGGTGCTCCTCATCGCCGCCGTCTTCCAGTCCCAAAACCTCCTCTTCGTCCTGCTCATCCTCGCCGGCATGCAGGGCATCGCCGCGGCCACCTCGGCGAAGCGGGTGAGCGAGGTGAAAGACCCCCTGCGCATCACCCTCCCTTCAATCGCCGCGGGCACCTTCGTGATCCTGGTGGTCATGATCCTGCTGGGGGTCATGCCGCTCCAGGCCGAGTTCCTCATCCCCGTCGGCAGCATGGTTACCGGTGCGGCCATGGTCACCTGCTCCCTCTCCCTGGACCGGTTCATGCGGGAGATGGCCACCAACCGCCTCAGGGTGGAGACGGCGCTCTCCCTCGGCGCCACCTGGAGCGAGGCGGTGGAGCCCTACACCCGCCAGGGGATCCGCGCCTCCCTCATTCCCAGCATCGACCGCCTCAAGACCCTGGGGATCGTGGTCCTCCCCGGGGCCATGGCCGGCATGATCATCGGCGGCGTCAACCCTGTCTGGGCGGCGGAATACCAGCTGATCATCTTCTTCATGATCGTGGGGGCGGAGCTGATCAGCGCCTTTGTTGCCACCCTCCTCGCCCAGCAGAGCGTCTCCCTCTACTGACGCCTTTCAGGCAGGGTGACCTCGACCTCCCGGTTGAAGGGGGTATCCTCAAAGGCGACGACCCCGAAGTCGATCGTCGCCGTTCCGCTCACCCGAAAGGTGACGGCCCCGTCCCGGAGGAGGGCCAGCAGGGTCTGCACAAGGCGCAGGTTGTCCACGCGCACCGGAATGGCCACGGTAGTGTCCCCTTCGGGGCGGATCCCGAAGCCGTCCCGCTCCCCGTGAGCGAGGAACTTCTGTTCGCCACCGTCGAGGAAGGAGAGGTCGAAGGAGACGTCATCTAAGGTGGCGCCCACCGGGTTCGGGTTGCTGACGGTGAGCCGCACGGAGAGGTCGAGTGCGGAGAGGCTGACATTCTCAAGGGCTACGCCGTCGACGGTGATGGTGGGGCGGGCGATCTCCGGTGCGGTGCAGCCTGAACAGAGCGCTGCGGCGATGACGAGGAGTATGCCGCCTGCGATGAGGGCCGCGGCCGTGCGGATCGATCGAACCTCTTCCATAGTGATCAGGGGGGAGTGCATCGTGCACGTATATAAGGTACGGGCCCGGCGCCCCTCCTGCAGACGACGTCAGGGGCTGACGCTGATCAGCACCCCGGTGCCGAGATCAATCATATGTTTTGAACAGGGCCGGGTTCTGGCTGCGTATCCACCAGCGGCGGACGGTGACCATGACGCATGCGCCGACCAGCACCCCGTCCACCAAAGTGACCGCAAGGAACGGAATGCCCTCTCCGGTCTCCGGCGCCGGGCCGATCGGCGCTACCGGGGCCGTCGGTGCGGGGGTGAGTGCGGGTGCAGCCCCCGGGCCCGAATACGAGGAATTATAAAAAAGTGCGTGGATTGAGCGGTTATTAATGAATCTATCTGGTTTTTCTGCACTAGTTGGGCGTTGTTATCAGGCTGCTGCGCTCTCCGGGCTGCATGCGGGGGAATGGAGGGGCCGCCCCTCGTGTTTTTGTGGTCTGCGGTCCAAGGATCTCCTGCCATGCCGGCGGGAGAGGACGAGATCCAGACGCAGTATCCTGAGGAGTACGCCTACATCGAGGAGCTCGCCGGCCGTCTTGCCGGGGCGTCGTCGAAGGGCGAGCTTGCGGCGATGCTGGCCCGCGAGGTGGAGGACTTCTCCAGCTTTGAACTCGCCGTGATCGGGGGCCGGATGCGGGCGGAGGTCGACCGCCTGCCCATGCCCTACCGGGCGAAGGTGCGCCCCTACTTCGATCTGCAGGTCTTCGGGATGCACCACCGCCTGCTCTCCCTGCACCGGAAGGGGGCGTTTGCCGCCATGACAGGCCCCATCGCCGACCGGGAACCCTTTGAGGCGTTCTGCGCAATGCTGCCCGCCGGCTGCTTCTGCTGGGAGGAGGAGCGGGAGGACTACCCCCACCTGACCGGCCCGAGAAACACCCTTTTTTACTACCTCCTCGCCGCCTTTGCCATGTTCGTGCTCGGGGAGCCTGGCCACCCGGTTGGCACCCCCTTCCCCGGCGGGTTCGCGGTGGAGGCGAAGGCAGGGGAGTACCGCTGCCCCATCCGGGACCGGGAGGAGGAGGTGCCCTACTCCATCTGCAACGTCTGCCCGGCGCGGCAGGCCGAGATGCCGTGAAGGGCGTTTCGCAACATTAAAAGGCCTTCCGGTGGGGTAGTTTGTCATGGTGCGGGGTTGTGGGCGATGGGGGATCCTGGGAGTGCTCGTGCTGGTGTGCGGCGCGGTCTGCAGCGGGTGTTTCTCGCCTGCCACAGCGGCGGAATTCGGGTCCGATGACGGTGACCGTCTCCCCTGCGGGGGCTGGGGGGCGCTGCACTCCGCCGGGAACTACCACGATGAGCAGGGCGGGCTGGTACCTCTCCGGGAGAATGTCCGGGGAAGGGAACGTGTGTGCCGGGGCCTGTGACGACGTTGCGGATGCGCAAGGCCGGAACCCGGTGACAGCCGGCCCGGTGGCTGCAGGGCTTTTTGACCGAAAGCAACTGGCAGGCTCCCCTGCCCCCGGCCCGCAGGCATGCCGCTGGTCTCCTCCGCGGAGAAGCCGGCACGCCGTCTCCCTGTTCTCTCCTCTCTCTGGTGCACGTCGCATGCGGTGTTCGAGACGCGTGCCGGAGTGTGCGGCGGGCCACCACCGTGTATCCTCCGCTCCGGCTCACCTCTCCTCCGGGAGAGGAGGGGGAATGACGACCATCATCGCCCTGGGCTGCTCGGCGTCGGCGCTCGCTGCGGGGGAATCGCAAACCGGCGGATGAACCGCGCCATTGCCCCGCCATGTCGACAGTTCGAAGAGTGAATGTCTCCTGCCGTCGCCCGGCCCGCGTGCACCACCAGGCCGGAGAGCACGATGGATGCGTTCAGCCCCGGAAATACTCGCGCAAGCGATCGGTGATGCAGCTCTCGAACACCGCCTCCACCCGTCCGTGGGCGGCCTCGATCCAGGCAAGGGCCCCCTCCGGGCCGATGGTCCCCTCTTTCGCGAGGAAGTAGTCGATGTTCAGGAGAAACGCGCTCGCCTCGGGCATCTCGGGGATAGCGTCGCTGAGCTCCACCCGGCAGGCGTCGCGTCCGCCCTCGAGGGAACCCTCGCAGCCTACGATGAACCCGTCCGTCTCGAACCACGCGTCCTCGCCGGCGCCGAACGGGACGACCGGATAGAACGAAAAGAACCCCTCCGGCCGCACGTCTGGTTCGGGGATCTCGATAGTGTTGACGTAGCGCAGAGCCATGCTGCGGATCCCCTCCACCTCGATCACCGCCTGCAGGTGCGTGAACGCGTCCTCGATCCATGCCGAAAACTCCTCCCATGCCGCGTACGGGGGCAGGCAGTTGACAGTCACGAGGCGCGGGCCCACCTGGATGCTGCAGCCCCCGTCCGCCGTGGAAAACTGGGCGCGTTCGGTGATCAGGAGCTCTTCACGAAGGCCCTCGGGGGCGAGCATCACCTCCACCTCCCGCACCCGGCGCTGCTCCCGCCGCGGGTAGTCCCCCCTGACACGCTCATAGAGCAGCCCGGCGACCGTCAGGTCCCAGGGGTGCTCGAGCGGAAACCGGAATTCACAGATCGCTTCACGCAGTGGTGGATTGGTGTAGAGTGCTCCCATATGACCCTCCCTTCCAGACAATTGTGTGTGGTGATGGAGGGGGCACCCTATATAGCTGCCGCTGCCCGGCGAGGGTGCGGGGGCCCCAAGCACAACCTTTTTCGTTAACAATGTTAACTACTCTCCAATGGAACGGATGGATTGCGAGAGGATCGTGTGCCTCCCCCCCTCGGCACGCGCCGTGTTCAGCCTCCTCGGCGACGGCTCGCCCAGGACCTTCAAGGACATGACGCGGGAAGCGGATATAGCACCGAGGACCGTGCGGTATGCGCTCAAACGGCTCAAGGAATCCGACCTTATCGTCGAAAAATTCAATTTCCGCGACGCGCGGCAGGTGATCTACCAGCGCAAGGATGCCGCGCGCATCGATGAGGAGCGGACGGCGGCGGTCTGAAATGGAACCGAGCTGCGATATCATGACCTGCGAGGTGATCGCCCGGCAATACATCCCGTCGGTGCGCGCCGAACTTGTCTACCGGCTCGTCAGGGAGCGGGGGGTGCCCCAGAGCAGGGTGGCGGAATGGATGGGCCTCACGCGCGCCGCGGTCTCCCAGTACCTGAACAAAAAACGGGGGAGCGGTCTTGGCCCACTCTCCGGCGACTTCGATGCCATGCTTGAAGTATGGGCCGAGGGGGTCATCAACGGTGACGGGGGCATCACCATCTGCGACGTCTGCCAGTGCGTGCGGGCATGCGACAGTGACCTTCAATTTTCACGGCAGTTCAGGTAATCCCTCTATTTTTCCGGGGGAAACCGCTCCGAGATCCTCCGGGGCAGCATCAGCTCACGAAAGCGCGTCTCGAAGTAGCGGTCGGTCATGCCGGCGATGAAGTCACGCGCCAGCTCCTCCGGCGCGGCGGCTTCGACGTAGCCCGGGCGTATCCACGGCGTGTCAATGAAATCACGGTAGACCGGCGCGGCTCTTCTCCCGGCCCGCACGTCCTCGGCACAGGCGGTAAAGACCGTCTCGTACATCCTCCGGATCTTCATCGTCTCCGTGGTGAGCTGGCGGTTTTCGTAGATCCGGCGGTAGTTGAACTCTTTCAGCGCGTCAAGGGCGGCAGTATGCTCGTCGTCGTAGGCGATGCAGCCCTCCCCCGACGGATCGCTGGTGGCGATCACGTTCATGATCAGGGCGTGCACGATCTCCCGGTTGGTCGACCCCAGCACCTCCGCCGCGGCAGGGGGGAGCGGTTCTGTTTCCCCGATGAGGTTGACCTCCCGTGCGTCCTGGATATCGCGGCCGATATAGGCGATGCTGTCGGCGAAGCGCACCACGCACCCTTCAAGGGTCATGGGGGCGGGGTCGTCGCCGTACTCCTGCACCGCCGCCACCCGTGCATCGAAGGCCGCCCAGTCGCCGCAGGGCTCCGGCACGAGGCGGTGGTCGGAGCCCTCGCCGTTGTGGCAGAGGATGCCATCGAGCACCTGAAGGGTGAGGTCGCAGTCCTCGATATCGTCGAGGAAGCGGATGCTCTGGACGTTGTGCCGGAACGCCCCGACCCCCTCCTGCTCGCAGATCGCCGAGAGGCAGGCTTCCCCCGTATGCCCGAAAGGAATGTGCCCGATATCATGGCCGAGGGCAATCGCCTCGATGAGGTCTTCGTTGAGGCGCAGCGACCGCCCGATAGTCCGGACGATCTTGGAGACCAGCTGCACGTGGAGCACCCGGTGGGTGATGTGGTCGTTGTCCACCAGGTAGAAGACCTGCGTCTTGTCGATGTAGCGGCCATAGGCGCGGGAATGAATGATCCGGTCGGCGTCGCGGGAAAAGCGGGTGCGGATATCGTCGGGCGTGCGGTTGTGGCGGCGGACGGCACCGTCGTTGCGGGCCGCACCCGGGGAGAGAAGGGACTCCTGTTCCCTGATATACGCGGTGATCTCGTCGGTAGTGGCCATGGTCGCACACCCGGGGTGGGGGAAATGGTTTTTTCAGTCCTCGAAAAGGCGCCGGTGCGCCCGGTAGGTCTCGTTGCCGGGGTCGAGTTCGACGGCTCTCTCGAAGCAGTGCCGCGCCTCGTCGGGAAGTTCCATTTCGAGGAAGGCTGTGCCCTTGTTGAACCAGGCGATGGCGAAGTTGGGATCGATGGTGACGGCCCGGTCGAAGGAGGACGCCGCTTCCCGGTAATTTCCAAGCTCCATGAGCGTCGTGCCCCGGTTGTTCCAGCTCTCCATGTCGCGGGGGTCGATGGCGAGGGCGCGCTCGTATGCATCGAGGGCCTCTTCGTGGCGGCCCATGGTGTCAAGCGCAATCGCCTTATTGTACCAGGCATCGCCGTTGCCGGGGACGAGCTCCAGTACCTGGTCGTAGAGCGCATTGGCCTTCTCGTAGTCGCCCAGTTCGCTGTGGTGCAGGCCGGTGCGGTACCACTCGCCGATGGTCTCTTCGGAGACGGCAGGCTCCGTATCCTGCGGCTCGTCCGCGACCGCTGTGGGGTCCTCCTGCATCCTGCCCCGGAGTTCTTCCGGCATCTCGGTAAGGGTGTCGGATTTCCGTTTGCCTGCCATCAGGAAGGTGCCTGCAGCCCCGATCAGGATGATCGCCCCGGCGATGTAGATGGCGGTGGGATCATAGCGGGGTGCTCCTCCCGTGGTGTCCGCCGGGACGGTACCAATCATCGTCGGCGTTTCGGCGGCCGCCGTGGGCGCCCCCGTCGCTACGGAGCCCGGCCCGTCCGCCATGCTGTAGTAGTGGGCGCAAGCACCGGCACCCCCCGCGAGCAGGGATGTGCCGTCAGCGGCGACGCTGACGGTATGGTACCCGCTGCCGCCCTCATGATACAGGATCAGCTTTCTGGCATGGTCGAAGGCGAGGAGCTCGCCCGCATCGGTGACTCCTGCAGCGGTGCTGCCGTCGGCGGCGATGTCAACGGCAGTCACCCTCCCCCCGGTGCGGTGCGTCCGGAGAACCGTGCCCGTTTCCCCGGCAATGAAAAAGATGTTGCTGGTGCTGCCTGCACAGATGATCCCCCCGTCCTCGGCAATGGCGACGGCATTGACATCATCGCCGGTGGTATAGGTCCAGCGAGGCCTCCCGTCTCCGCTGCCGTCGAAGAGGTAAATGCGGTTGTCCCGGCTTCCGGCAACCACCGACCCGCCATTGCGGGAGATGGCGGTGGAGATCACGTCGGATCCTGCCGTAAAGGTCCAGAGCCGCAGGCTGCCGCGGTTGAATGCCGAGATCTCATTGGTGTCTGTCCCGGCGACGACGATCGCTCCTTGATCCGCCACGGCGAGGGTCAGAATGTCCCCGCTGAGACCCTTTTCCCAGAGCCGCCCTGCGGTCGTGTGGTACAGGGTGAGGGTATTGTCGACGGTTCCCGCGGCAAAGTACCGGCCGTCGGGGGAGAAGGCGAGAGAGAGGACATCACTGCGCACGTTATCGCTCCATGCGAGCGTTCCGTTGCTGTGGAACAGGGAGACGGTATTATCTCTGCTGCCTGCGGCGACATACCGGCCGTCCGCGCTGATATCCACCGAGGTGACGGCATCGTTGAGCCGGTACTTCCACAGCAGGTCTCCGTCGGCGGAGAGAAGGGTGACGGTATTGTCAAGGCCCCCGATCGCCGCATAGATCCCGTCTCCCGAGAGGGCGGCGGCGGTGATGGTATGCCCCGTCGTATGGCTCCATGCCGGCTCCTGATCGGTGTCGGCCGCCGCGCCGGGCACGCTGAGTGCCGCACACACCATCACAATGGCGAAAAAAACTCCTTTTGAATACGAATCTGTCATCCCTTTTGATCCTCCGGGCAGTGCATTCTGAATATCCCTGATAACTTCGTTTTCTGGAAAGAGCATAAATACCCACGATTTAATGCCGGACAGGTTGCAGGCCGGAAACGGGACGGGAAAAATGGTGGCGGAATGCCGTATTCGAGCCCTCAGCGGGTGTACATGGCGACGGTGGTGCCGAACTGCACGACATGGCCTTTCAATGCATCGTTCAATGCGTGCTTCGATGCGCCCGGTTCAAGATCGATCTGCCCGTCGAGGCCGTAGACCTTGAACAGCAGGCGGTGACTCTCCCCCGGTGGAGGGCAGGGCCCCCGGTAGCCGATCTCGCCGAAATCGTTCGTCCCCTGCAGGGCGCGGAGGGGGCGCTCCACCACGGGCACCTTCGGGATGTCCCGGGGAATGAACGGGAGCGGGTCCAGGTTCCATATGATCCAGGTGGCAAACGAGCAGCCCGGCTCAAAGGGGTTCAATGCCACGATAGCGACCGATTCGGCACAAAGCCCCCGCAGTTCGAGGGGAGGCGAGACATCGCCCCCGTCACAGGTATGCTCGGGGGGCAACTCGACGAAGGGCAGCAGCACGGTCAGTTTCTCCATGGGCTCTCCTCTCTGCCGGACAGCATAAAGATATGGGGCCTGCACGCCACAGTTGTTCCGGAATCATGGAGGAAACGCCGGTGCCGGAGCGGACCATCGAGATCTATACGGACGGAGCAGCGAGAGGAAACCCCGGGAATGCAGCATGGGCGTTTGTTTTCGTGGAGAAAGGGGGGGTTGCTGCACAGGACACGGGGTTTCTGGGCATTGCCACCAACAACGTGGCCGAATACCATGCGGTCATCCGCGCCCTGACCGCGGCGCTGGCGAAGGGGTATCGCACCGCAGCGCTGTATTCTGACAGCGAACTGGTGGTGCGCCAGATCCGGGGCGAGTACCGGGTGCGCAAGGCGCACCTTGGCCCCCTCCGCGATCAGGTCATGGCGCTGGCAGGCAGGTTTTCCACCCTGACCTTTCAGGCGGTGCGCCGTTCCCACCCTTGCATCGCCCTCGCCGACCGGCTCTGCAACGAGACGCTCGACGCGCATGCGGGGGACGGGAGGAAAAACTGAAGAGGTGGGGTACACGAATGTGTAATCGGGAGACCATGACGATAGAACTGGCCCCGATTGGGGTGATCCGTTCACCTTACCGGGTGCAGGGCGACGCCCCCCGGCAGGGACGGCTTCGCGATACCACGGCAACGATCGAGATCTTCGAGGAGTACGCACCGGGGCTGCGCGACGTGGAGCACTGCACCCACCTTTTCGTGCTCTACTGGCTCGATCGCGCCGACCGCACCCTGCTCTCCGCCACCCCGCCCGGCGCAGGCGAATCGAGGGGCGTCTTCGCCACCCGCTCGCCCAACCGCCCCAATCCCATCGGCCTCGGGATCGTCAACCTGCTCGGGATGGAAGGCTCCACCCTCACGGTGCAGGGCCTCGACGCCCTTGACGGCACTCCGGTGCTGGACCTCAAACCCTATGTCTCCAGCCTCGACTGCATCTCCGGGGCGGTGACGGGATCGGTGCCCCCTTCCCCCGGCGCGCTGGACAGCCGCATCTGAGCGATGCGGGGCGCAGGATCTCGGGTTTCTGAATGGGGGGGTCCGGGGCGCGGATCGTGGCCAGTACGGGGGGCGTCGACCCCCCCAGGGTGGTCTGGGAAGCAGGTTCTGCCCGGGACGGCACGCCGCGAAATGAGCTGGAGAACACGCATCGCTGGAAGAGATTCCGCCAATGCCTGGTGCGCACCCGCCGGCCCGAACGATCAAACGAGGCCGGAAAGGCTAGAGCAGCAATGAGAGAATCGCCAGCACAATGAAGATGATCACCAGCCACCTGGCTATCGACATTGAGATCCCTGCAATCCCACGCGCGCCGAGCACCGCGAACACCAGTGCCAGGATGAAAAACAGGATTGCAAGGCCAACAAGACCATTCACCATTTCATATACCCCCAACCGGGCTAAATGCCGGATTTCTGGAAGTGGCATTCAATACTATTTATA
>DSDF01000113.1 GCA_011048835.1 Methanoculleus sp.
CTCCCCCTCTCGAAGCGGCAGAAAGCCTCGCTGTTCATCCAGGAGATCCGCGATGAGGCGCACCGGTTCGCCATCGCCTACAACCGTCTCCTGCGCACAAAGGAGGTGATCACATGACCGAATTCCAGCTGGTAAGCGGGTTCGAGCCCAGAGGGTCGCAGCCCGCGGCAATCGCGGGGCTCGTCGAGGGGCTTGCACAGGATGAGCGCTCCCAGACGCTTCTGGGGGTGACCGGGTCGGGCAAGACCTACACCGTTGCCAACGTCATCGACGCCGTCCGGAAACCGACGCTGGTCATCGCCCACAACAAGACGCTTGCCGCACAGCTGTATAATGAGTTCCGGGAGTTCTTCCCGTACAACCGGGTCGAGTACTTCGTCTCCTACTACGATTACTACCAGCCCGAGTCGTATATCCCGAAGAAAGACCAGTACATCGAAAAAGACGCCCAGATAAACCCGAAAATCGAGCAGATGCGGCTCTCGGCGACCGCGTCGCTCCTCTCACGGCGGGACGTCATCGTCGTCGCCTCGGTCTCGTGCATCTATGGCCTCGGCAACCCGGAGATCTACCGCGGCATGGGGTTCGAGGTCAGGGTCGGCGACCGGATCCGCAGAAACGACCTGCTCTCCCGGCTCGTCGACATGCAGTTCGAGCGCAACGAGATGGAGCTGATGCCCGGCAGGTTCCGGGCAAAGGGGGATACCATCGACCTGATCCCCGGCTACATGAACGACATCATCCGCATCGAGCTGTTCGGCGACGAGATCGAGCGGATCGTGGAGATCGAAAAGCATTCCGGGAAGGTCCGCGAATCGTTCGGCTACTTCTACATCTACCCCGCCCGCCACTACGTCATCCCCGAAGATGAGAAGGCGAGGGCGGTCGATTCGATCCGCGCCGAGCTCGAGGAAGTCCTCCCCGGTCTCGGCATGCTGGAGGCCCACCGCTTAAAGCAGCGCACCCTCTACGACATCGAGATGATCGAGGAGACCGGGTCGTGCAAGGGCATCGAGAACTACTCCCGGCACTTCGACGGGAGACGGCCGGGAGAACAGCCGTACTGCCTTCTCGACTATTTTCCGGACGATTTCCTGATGGTGATCGACGAGAGCCACCAGACCCTCCCGCAGGTGCGGGGCATGTACCGGGGCGACTACTCGCGCAAGAAGGCGCTGGTGGAGTACGGGTTCCGCCTCCCCTCGGCGTTCGACAACCGCCCGCTGATGTTCGATGAATTCGAGCGGTACATGCGCCGGGTGATATTCGTCTCCGCGACCCCCGCCGAGTACGAGGCCACGCATGCCGCCCGGATCGTGGAGCAGATCATCCGGCCTACGGGTCTCGTCGATCCCGAGGTGCTCATCCGGCCGATCGAGGGGCAGACCGACGACGTCATGGCGGAGATCAGGGCCACGATTGCCCGGGGGAACCGCTGCCTCGTCACCACCCTCACAAAGAAGCTTGCCGAGGAGTTCTCGGAATACCTCGCGGACCAGGGGATTAGAACGCGCTACCTCCACTCCGAGATCGACACCATCGAGCGGACCGAGATTATCCGCCAGCTCAGACTGGGGAAGTTCGATGTCCTCGTGGGCATCAACCTGCTGCGGGAGGGGCTCGACATCCCCGAGGTGGGGTTCATCGGGATTCTGGACGCCGACAAGGAGGGCTTTTTGCGCGATGCACGGAGCCTCATCCAGATCATCGGCCGCGCCGCCCGGAACGCCAGCTCACGGGTGGTGCTGTATGCCGATGTGATGACCGATTCGATCAAAAAGGCCGTGGCGGAGACCGAGCGGAGAAGGGCGCTCCAGATGGCGTTCAACGAAACGCACGGCATCACCCCGGCGACCATCAAAAAACCTATCCGTGAAAAAGAAGTGGAGCTCACCGACACACGGCACGTGCCGAAATCGGACATCCCCGGCCTGCTCATTGAGCTCGAGGCGGATATGCAACAGGCCGCGGATGCCCTCGAATTCGAGCGTGCCATCACCCTGCGGGAGACCATCAAAAAACTCTCTGCGCGGATGGGGCAGTGACGAGCAGGGATACGCCGGGGCCCCGTGCGGCGGGAGCGCCTACGGGATATTCTCCCAGAATGCGCTCATCGCCGAAAAAATGCGGGTGCGCAGCTCTTCGAAGTCACCGGGATCGCTCACGGGCGGGGTCGTGGCGTCGCCCGGGAACGCTTCATAGAGGCTGCGGCTAATCTCGACCTGTATCCACGGGATCCTCGTCTGCCGGAAATGCGACCGGATGATGAACCCTCCCGGATACGGTTCGTTGATCGCCACCTCCCCCCTATCGCCGAACCGTTCGTGGAAGGTTCCGGCAAGTTCGCGGATCCATTCGGGCGGGCAGGTGGGAGGGCTCCTCCTGTTTGCCGCCTCACCCTTCGCATTCCCCGAATTTCCCAGGCAGATGAGGGGGCGTGATTTCCCGGAATCCGGCCACATCAGGGGTGCGAACGGGAGCATGCTATGGCAGTCGAAGCCGATGCCGACTTCCCCGCCTGCGAGCGTCCCGCTGATCCGGCGGTGGTAGGGGTAGTAGTAGCGTTCCAGCAGTCGGTGGATGAGGGGCATCCCGGGAAACATGCCTTCCCGGTAGACCGGCGTCCCGGTTGCCGTCGCCACCTTGAGCACGCCGTCGGGGTTCTTCGGCGGGAGGTCGTAGGGTGCCCGGTTGCAGTCGATGATCGATCGCGCGATGGGCGTTGCCACCACGCCTGCCACCCGATCCCGGAAATCATAGATCTCGCGGGTGGCAGGATCGCTGTTGTAGGCGATATCCTCGCGGGTGAGATCCACCCGATCCTGCACCTCGGGGGGTATCAGATCGCCGCCGTGGGGGATGGATATGAGAAAAGGGTAGTACCTGCTCAGGCTGCACACGTCCCTATCAGTCGTCCGATTGCCGGGTGCAATCGCAAACCGCGGTCGCACTCAGGTACGGTGGGTGCCGGACGATCGGATATTGCGTTCAGGGTCAGAAAAACATTTCCCGGCCGATCGCATGGATGGGGTGCAGGGTACTCGCGCTGGCGCACGACGCGTCCGTCTTCCGCCGGTATGAGAAAAACGGGGGATTGAATCGGGTGCCGTCCCGGATGATTGCTACTCTTCTTTAACGGAATATGTCGCTTCAATCGTTTCTTCGGACTCATTTTCCGGGACGATAAGCCATACAAGAATATAGATGAGGATGCCGGGGCCGAAGCCGGAGATCACGGTGATCACGACCCATATCACCCGGACGATATTGGGATCGACATCGAAGTACTCCCCGATCCCTCCGCAGATCCCGGCCAGCATCCGGTCCGTCTTTGACCGCACCAAACGTTTCTCTGCCATGCTATCTCGTTACCCGCTCCTTGCATATGAGGTTTTGCACGCCGCGTGGCATCCTGCGGGACGGCGCCGGGTGCGATACGACACGCTGATATACATAATGTTTTTATTATACTAATATTACTATATTTTTATGTAACACCCGGAATAAAAAATGCGGCATAGACCGGATACGGGTGGAGGATGATGCATGATACTCTGTTACGACACCTTTACAAACGGCTGTTTTGACACCGGTGAGGCGGAAAGCGTCGCAGACTGGTATATTTACCAGCAGGGATCGTTTCGGGCGAGGGACCCACAGTCGCGGCTTTCGGTTCGTAAAAACCGTCTGGCGGTCGACATCCCCCGGTTCTCGCTTGCTTCGACCGGATACCACGACCATATGAAATTCATGGTGTTCCGGAACTGCAGGAATGAAGATACCGGATATCCGGGGTTCAAAGCCCCTGACGGGGCGGCGCTCAGGTGCGATGTGCGGGCGCGGTTCACGATGAAAGGCACCGCCGCCAACCCCTACCACGCACCGGAAGACGACTTCCGGCTCTCGAGCGGGGTACTGCTCTCCACGGACTTCGAGACGAACACCTCGTTCGGGTTCGTCATCGCCGGTTCAAAGGTATATGCGCTCTATGAGCGCAGAATCGGAGGCCTCCCGCAGGATGCCTCATTATCGATGTTCTGCTACGTAAAACCGGTCCGGGAGATCGAAGCCGGATCCGAGCATCTCTACAGCATGCTGTACCACAAGCAGCAGACCACGGCAACGTGGATGATCGATGACGAGCCGGTGTTCGTTACTCCCCGCTTCGGAAAGAGGCTCCCGAAAGAGGATGAACCGTATTGCGTGGTCCATGCTCCAACCGCGCAGGTCACGACCCCGGAGAGCGATCTCGTCGCATCCAACCAGCGTATCTTCGGCGCCGGCGTCTACACCTTCATGGACGCGGCAACGCGGGACGCACGGAAACTCGTCGATGTCGACAATGCAAATGTACCGGCTTCGAAAAAAGTGTTCGGGCAGGGAGGAGAGCTGATCTTCGGGGATTTCACCGTCTCGATCGAGTGACCCGGACACGGCACCCGCAGGGTCAGGCCCCGTCCGCAATCTCGACGAGCTGCACGGAGAACGTGAGGTTCTTTCCGGCGAGCGGGTGCGTGTTCCGGACCGTGATCGTGGTCTCATCCATCGCCGCCACCGCAACCTCAATCACCCGTCCCTCTTCCGTCACCATTCTCAGGATCCGGCCAACCTGCGGTTCCTCCTGCAGGACAATGCAGTCCCGGTCCAGTTCGAGCGTTCCGGGGCCGTAGGCATCTGCCGCCATGATGGTGAACGCCTTTTCCTCGCCGGCGCTCATGCCGATGATGGCATCCTCGAATGCAGGGATCATCGATCCCGCGCCGAGAGTGAATTCGAGTGGTTCCCGGTCCAGGGAACTGTCGAATATCTCGCCGCTGTCGAGCGTTCCGGTGTAATGCACGCGGACGGTGTCGCCGATCGCCGCAGGTGCGGGTGCTGCGTCCTCTGTGCCGGTGCACCCCGCGGTGATGAGGACGGCGGACACCATCAGGGCGCACCACAGGCAGGCGATGGCATGACGGTTCATGGTGCTTCCTGTGCTGGCGGGCATGCTGGTTTCTGGTTGGGGTTCCTCCCATTTATCCCTGCTGCATTTTCCGTTTGGCTGTTTCGCCTCCTTCGAATCGCGCAGGGTCAAAATTGCCCCGGGAACGGCGATTTTGGATCACGGTGCCTGCGAGAGGGACGGGACGGGCAGGAAATGGTTGATCTCTTCATATATTTGTCTATTTGCTATTTTAGCATAAAATTTTCTTTTAATTCTAATTCTGTTTATAATTTGCCGATAAAATTCATTTTAAAAGGATATCCTCCACCGATATCCTTAAATCTTGAATATCCTTTGTATATTGGAACATACATCCAGCACATCCCCGAGGTGGGAGCCATGTGTGAAGCAGTGACTGACGCCAGTGTCATCGAGCACTTCAAAACAGGAGGCGCATGGGGCCTGTATACCTGTGTCGACCTCAAGGGGTGCAACCCCGAGACCATTCGTAATGCAGACAGAATACGTGAGTTCATCATCGAACTCTGCGACCTGATCGATATGAAGCGGTTTGGAGAGCCGCAGATCGTCCATTTCGGCCCCAATGATCGCGTCGCCGGGTATTCGATGACCCAGCTCATCGAAACATCGCTGATTTCGGGACATTTCGCCAACGAATCAAACGCTGCCTACCTTGATATATTCAGCTGCAAGGAGTACGCCCCCACGGTCATGGCGGAATTCTGCAAGGAGTTCTTCGAGGCCGTCTCGATGACCTACCAGGTCATCATGCGGGAATAATCCCTCCTCTTTTCTGCGCCCCGCTCCCCGGGACCGGTTTGACGCGGTCGTCGTACCACGGCACCATATCAGCCACGTTCCCGTGGCAGGCTCTCCATGTTATTATTCGACGCAACATATTTTAATAACGGCAATGCACTAGTGCTGGTGTGAACCTCCGTGCCCTGGCCCTCCTGATCCTGGTCTGCATACCACCGGGCATCCCGTGCGGGCTCTGTGCATCGCTCGATATCCCGGCGGTTGAAGAACTGAATGAAGCCCTCGGGCCCGAACAGGCGGTGCGATACACCCTTTTCGGGTTGCAGGAGGGTCAGACGGTCTATGTCTATGCGGAGGGAATTTCGGGGAATCTCGACCCGTACGCTGCCGTCGCCCCTCCGGACACACCGCCGGGATTGCGGGCGCGCTTTGGCGAGGAAGTCAGGCAGGCCATCGACGATGGCAGGGATCCCCTGCAGGTCATTCCCGCATTTTCCGACCGCTACTTCCTTGCCTGGGATGATGACAGCGGCGAGGGGTATGACGCTGCGCTGGCGTATACCATACCGGATGCCGGGGACTACCTCCTCGTCATTACCAATAGCCCCGCAAAATCCGCGACCTTCGGTGAGTACCGCCTTCTTGTCGGGATCGACGCGCCGCAGGTGCTTTCCGGTGATGCGGAACCGACGGGGGACCGGATCGCGGTACTCGACCGGGAAGCGTCGCAGTTCCGCGTCGGTGTGCGGGAACTCCACGCGAACCTCTCCCGGGACCAGGAATCATGGGTATACGTTCTCCAGCCGGTCGAGGCGGGAGATACTGTCTACGCCTACATCGAAGCGACCTCCGGCGATCTCATCCCCGCACTCGTCCTGACAGATTACGGAAACAAACCTCTCGCTGCGGGCGGACCGGAAAATCAGACGAGTGTTGCCCGGTTGCAGTATGCGGTAAGGGAACAGTCCCGGAACGACAGACTGAATGTCAGGAAATTAATCAATGGTAACTCTTCGGGGGAATACCGCCTTCTCGTGGGCCTGAATGCGCCAGAAGTGCTCTCAGGGGCCGCAGACCCGGGGGGGCGCCTGTCCTGCGGGACCCGATCGTCGTCAGGGTCGGCTTCCAGCTGGACCAGATCACCGATGTCGACCAGAAAAGTGAAAATTTCGGGGTGGTCGGCAATATCTGGATGGAATGGACGGATCCCGAACTGGCGTTCAGCCCCGACGAGTGCAACTGCAATTTCAAGCTCTACCGGAGCATCGATGGATTCGTGAAAGCGGAAGGCGAACGATGGCCTGAATTCACCCTTTTCAACCAGCAGGAGCGGCGGTGGACCCAGAACGAACTGATGCATGTCACGCCCGACGGGACCGCGACCTACTTCGAGCGGTTCTGGGTCACGCTCCAGGCACCCGACTTCAACTTCCGGGAATACCCATTCGACGAACAGCAATTCTTCGTGCGCATCGATGCGATCTACCCGGAGACGGTCTACGTGTACACCCCATGGGAAGAAAAGACCGCCATCGGTTCGCAGCTGGGAGAGGAGGAGTGGTACATCACCGCCTACCACACCACCATTGACCGCGTCAATCTGACCAGCGTCAATTCACGGTACTCGTTCGGCTACCTTGCACGGCGGCATCTGGAGTTTTACATCCTGCGTATCCTGATCCCGATCGGGATCATCATCGTCCTCACCTATATCCCCTTCCTGCTCAAGGACTTCGGAAAGAGGGCCGACATCGCCTCCGCGAACCTCCTGCTCTTCATCGCCTTCAACTTCACCATCGCCAATGATCTCCCGCGGCTGGGGTATCTCACCTTCCTCGACGCCATTCTTGTGACAACCTTCGTGATCAGCGGTCTGACGGTGATATACAACCTCTATCTCAAGTGGCTGGCCACGAAGGAACAGATGGAGATCGCCGAGCGGATCGACCGGATCATGATCTGGCTCTATCCGCTGGCCTACCTCCTGGCCATCGGGCTGATCCTGATCCATTTTTAACCGGTGAGGGGGCTGTCCGGGAGACCCACACCGCCTGCAATCGATAAAAATGGGAATCTGCCACGTCCCCGTAGTGCGATCAGGGCTGGATCGAGGCATCAAGGAGCGCCGGAATGGAAAGGCCCCGCACGGCGACCGCCGCGAGCGCTCCCACCACGCCACGCCCGCCGGCAAGGTCCACCCCGTGGCGCCGTGCGATCACTTCGCAGGCGGACCGCGACACCCGCTGCGCGCGGGCATCGAGGCCGTACGACCGCAGTTCGTCGGGGATGGAAAAACCGGTCTTCAGGGCGATGCCCCATTCCCCCGACACCGCCTCGTCCGCGACAAAGCGGGACGCACGCTCCATGAGGCTCTGCACGACCGTCGGCTCTGCGGCGATCTCGATATAGCTGCAGGAATTCCCGGCGGTCTTCTCCTCGATTTCGGGGTAGAGCATGGCGACGCGGTGCAAGATGGGGATGATCCCGGGCATTTTCGAGAGGTGCTGCTGCAGTGCGATTGCCAGCGCGAACGTGGCGCCTGCATCCCGTGAATCGGTATCATCGAGGCCGATGATGACATGGGTCAGCGCCCGGGTATAGACCTCGCCCTCGACGGTGTCTCCCGAGCGCAGGACATCGACTTTTTCGACCCCCCCGGCAAGGGCAATCATCTCGGTCAGCGAATACGCGGGCCCGCCGGTACAGCGGATATGCTGGATGACATAGTCGCCCTCACGTCGTACCGCGACGACGCCCACCGCCGCTTTCGGGTGCAGGCCGATCTCCGCCGTCCCCTCCCCGAGGCGCGCCAGCTCGCACAGCAGCGTGCCGTCGCGGGCGACCTCGATGACCACGCCGCCCGCTTCGCGGTGATGGTGGGTGCAGAACGCGGCGCACCCGCCGCTCATGCATTCATGGTAGATACTCACCATATCCCCGTCGACGGTCGTGAAAATGCGTTTGCAGGCACTCGAGAGCATTGCGCTGCTGGATGCGTAGCGCGCCGGGTGCCGTCCCCGTTTTTCCTCTTTCAGGACAACGCACCGCTCCTCGATGAGCCGGTTGACCCAGTCCTGGGCCGTGCTCCGGGGCATGTGGGTGAGGTCCGAGAGATCGTGCACCGTGAAGCTGCCCGCATCGAGGGTCAGCTGCCGCATTAAATCGAGCAGTTCCCGTCGTTTTTCAAGTACGCTCGACATAACAATCACGGATGAAGAGAATATCGGCGATGATGGCGCTCGCGGTTTCACGCGAACCCGCCCCTCTCCCGATAAGCGTGATCTCGCCCGCCATATCCGTCTCCACGGTCACCGCATTCAGGGTGTCCCTGACCACGAGGGAGTGATCCTTCGAGAGCACGCGGGGCGAGACCTTGAGTATCCGCTTTTCCGGGATGATCTCGCCGATAAGGCGGATAGTGCAGTCGAGATCCTCGGCAAGGGCGAGGGCATCGGTGGTCAGGCCGTCGATCCCGGTGATATCCACATCATCGAGGGAGACGTTGAGGCCCCAGATGCTGTTGGCGAGGATGACCAGTTTTATTGCCGCATCGATGCCTTTCACGTCATAGGTGGGATCGGCCTCTGCATACCCGAGCTCCCGGGCTTCGAGCAGCGCCTGACTGTAGCTCAAGCCCTCGTCGGTCATGCGGGTGAGGATGTAGTTGCAGGTGCCGTTGAATACGCCGTTGAGCGCGGTGATGGTATTGCCCGCAAGGCCGATTTCCAGTGCCTGGATGAGGGGGATCGCCCCGCACACGGTGGCCTCGTACCGCAGCTGGACATTGCGGGATACCGCCAGCTGCATCAGCGCATCATACCGGAGAGCGACCGGGCCTTTGTTCGATGTGACGACATGCCTGCCCGCAGTAAGGGCGCAGGTGATATAGCCGAGCGCGGGCTCCGCGCTGTCGGCATTCGTGGGGGTGACCTCCACCAGCACATCATACACCCCCGATTCGATTACATCCTCCGCCGTGATCCCCGGCGTTCCGCACAACCCTGTCGTCCGCTTCCGCTCGAGCACATCCCGGATATCGATCCCGTCGGCGTCGATGATGCCGCTGCGCGAGTCCGCCACGGCGGTGATGGAGAGACCGAGATCCTTTTCGCTCACCGCTTCGGCAATGCCCCTCCCGACGGAGCCGAAGCCCAGCATCGCGATTCTCATGGATACTCCTCCAGGGGTTCGATGACAAGGAGGTCCTTTTCCCGTGCGACCCTGCGCAACAGATCGATCGCCCTGCCGATCTCCTCCTGCGAGGACGATTTGAGGGTGATCTTCGCAGACGACGGTTCGTTGATTGCAGGCATCACCATCCCGAGTTCGGCGACCTCCGCCAGTCCCGAGGAATCGATCCGATCGACCGTGTCGGTGAGGTCCGTGTGCATGATATGGCCGATGAGGATGACCGATCTGCGGATGAGAAGCCGTTCTTCGCCGATGCGGACCACATTCACCCCCTGCGCTGTGAGGGTCTCCACCAGCGGTTCGAGGGTGCTGCCGGGGAGGTCGAGCATAATCTGTACATCGATGGTGTCCCCCGGGGCGGCGGAAGGGTCGCGCTGGTGGATGATCGCCATGATGTTGCCCCCCAGATCAGAAATCGGCTTGAGAGCGGCAATGAGCTGTCCCGGCTTATCCTTCATCTCAAGCTTCATCGATACCTGCAATCCTGTTCACCGGGTACACAGTTGTTGTGCCATGGAGATAAGTCTTTTACACTTGCCCGAGTGACATGGTAATCATAATCCCGGACTGGTGAGCGCCCGTTCCCGAACCGGCCCCACGGTCCGCCGGAGGTTGTGTCGCTGTCCCCGCATCGAACATCGGACCATCCCAGATCGTGTGTAATCTGCTGCGGAAATCCCTACATGGGGAATGATGCCGCAGGCATACGGGTGGGGGAACAGCTCTCCGCCGCGCATCCCGACCTCAAGGTGATAGACGGCGGACTCGGGGGCCTTGCCCTCATCCCCCTGATGGAAGGGTACGACAGGGTGGTCATCGTGGATGCCATGACCGGATTCGGCGGCCTCGGCGAGGTGCATGTATTCACGGAACCGCCTCCCTCCTCGCTGTTCCCGATGGCGCTCCACGACGTCGGGGTTGAAGAGACGCTCCGGATCGCATCCGCGCTTGGCATTGCGGCGGAGGTGGTCGTCGTCGGGATCGAAGGGGGGGTTATCGAGGCCTTCAGCGATCGCATGGACCCGGAGGTCGAGGCGGCGGTCGGCGAGGCCTGCCGGACCGTCATTTCGCTCCTCCAAAACAGGTGATTATACGGAACCGGGTGCTCCGGTGACAATTTTTATCGCGTCCGCCACCTCGGCGATCAGTTCCCCGGGAATCCCCACGACCATCTCGGAATCCTCGATGCCGGAGAACTTCCTCGAACCGTCACAGCCCAGCGAAAAATTGACCTTGCCGGTCATATAGGGCAGCGCCACCGTGTCGGCACACACCGACTGGATGCCCGACATCGAGCAGTGGAGCCTGCCGCCCAGTTTGTAGAGGCATGCCTGTGCGAGCTTGAGCATCATTCGCGGCTGGCCGACGACGAGCACCACGTGGGGATCGAACGGTGTCTTTTCCAGCGGTGCGTATACCGTGGCGTAGGTGGGGGCCTCGGTTCCGCCGGGAACATGCACATTCGGCACCTGGTCGATGGTGCGCATGCAGGCGGCCCAGGTGTCGAATTTTCCAAGTTTAAAGTAGAATTCGCCGGACTTCAGGCTGTCTGTCAGCTCGCGCAGGCCGATCGCCCACGAACCGCCCATGCACTGGTGCTTCTGGGCGGTGGCATAGAAGATCCTGCCTTCCTTGCGGGCGATGCTCACCATCATGCAGTGCCGGATCGTCTCGTCGATTTCGGCGATCCCGTCGGGGATCACCTCCCTGCTCGTGGCGAGCTTGATCGCCACCGGCGATCCGTCGAGGCCCAGGTACTCCTTAAGGGTTTCGGAAATCTCTTCGTAGGGAACGGACGTTCTCATCTCATCTATCATATGCCATCACTCCAACACTCAGATACTGGATATCATGCGGAACTCCTTTCCGCAGGGAATCAAGGATTGCTCAGCGTACGGCACCTTAAAAATTGTTGTTGGCGCACCGCCGGCGGTTAGAGGCGGCGGAGTTTGCTTTCCACCTTCAGAAAGAAGTTTTTGCCGGCATCCACGAATTTCGCAGGCTGTTCGGCTTTCGATATGTGCAGGATGCTGCCGGCGGCGATTTCGGTGGTGTACTGGCCGTCGAGGACGAGCCGTGCGGTTTTTTCACACTCCAGCTTGATTTCAAGGTTCCGCTCATCGCTGATGAGATGGGGGCGGGAGGAGAGCAGGTAGGGAGCGAGCGGAACGATGAGAAACCCTTCGATGCGGGGATCGACAATCGGGCCCCCTGCGCTCATCGCGTATGCCGTCGATCCTGTCGGCGTGCTGACCAAAAGCCCGTCCGCACGGAACCGCTCGGTAATGACACCGTCGATGCCGATGCAGAACCTGAGCATCTTGGCGGGCCGCTGGGTGACGATGACCGCTTCGTTCAGCGCGTCACCGATGGGCTCGCCGTTCACGTCCAGACTGATCCTCATCCTCGATTCGGTCCGGTACCCTTCGCTGCGCATTCGTTCCAGAAATGCGGGCGCTTCTTCTGGTTCGAGCTCCGTGAGGAACCCCACCTCTCCCCAGTTGATCCCGATCACCGGGATTTGCGTCGTCATGCGCTGCACCGCGAGGAGCACCGATCCGTCTCCGCCGACCACCACGGCGACATCGCCCGTCCATGCCGAAGGGTCGGCGCCCGAAACGCCGAGCGCACCGGCGGTCCGCGCTTCGAACTGCACGGCATCTCCTGCGGATGCCAGCTGGTGCGCGAGCTCTCTCGTGTAGTCGAGTGCACCCGGATCATCGATTCTGGACATAACCACGACGTTCATCGAGGACACCTACCGGAGATATTCAATGATTTTCTGGTGCAGGACCCTGTTGGAGGCTACCATCGATTTTCCGACCGTGACCTCTTCAGGAAACGAAATGGGCTCCCCGGTATGGTCCGAGACGACCCCTCCCGCTTCTTCGCAGATGATCATCCCTGCAGCCGCATCTATCACCCGCAGCGTCTCCCGGACATCGACGAACCCGTCAATCCGGCCACAGGCGACATAGCAGAGTTCGAGCGAGGATGCTCCAAGGAGCCGCCACCTGCGGATCTTCTGCCCGAGTCTGAGCACGGTTTCCGGATTGAACTTCCTCCCGTAGACGCTGATGGAACTCTCCTCGAGGAATGCCGTGGCCGCCACGTGGATCCGTGTGCCGTTCAGGAACGCTCCCGTCCCTCTCGCCGCAGAAAAGACCTCGTCGTGTGCGAGATCCTTCACGTAGCCCTCACGGATCGATCCCCCTTCCGCATAGGCCAGTGATACCGAGTAAAACGGGATTCCCGCAACGGCATTGAAGGTGCCGTCGATGGGATCGAGAAAGACGGTCCGGTCCCCTGATCCCACCTGCAGTTTCCCCCGCTCCTCGCTGATGATCCTGTCGCAGAGGTCGTGTTCCACGAGAAAGTCCACGATCAAATCCTCGGCAACCTGATCGATCCGCTTGGTCGGGGTGCCGTCAGCCCCCATTTTTATATAGGCCCCCGCCGCCGGATTTCCCACGAGATCCCCGATATGCTCCTGTACCAGTGTGGCGATCTCATCGCAGGAACGAACGAATGTCATTGATCCAGTCTCTCTATTCCTCCTTTACGTTGAATTTATTTAAGTTTATTGAGATATGATACAGGAGAGACTGATCGCTATGAAAGAACAAACGGAAATTGGAAAGCTGAAAGAAGGCCGGTATGTCGTTGTTGATGACGAACCCTGCAAAATTCTCTCGATCTCTACCTCGAAGCCGGGAAAACACGGGTCTGCAAAATCGCGTATTGATGTCGTGGGAATTTTTGACGGCATGAAGCGTTCGATCGTGCAGCCGGTCAGTGCGAAAACCTATATTCCCATTGTTGAGCGCCGCACGGCCCAGATCATCTCAATTGCCGGAAATACCGTCCAGATGATGGACATCAAGGACTTCGAGATGTTCGAAATGGAAGTTGCCGACGATAAACTGGCAGGGCTCGAAGCAGGAAAAGAAATCCCCTATATTGCCTCGATGGGCAAAAAGAAGCTCGACTAGATTGCATGCCCTTTTTTTCCCATACTTCTTTTGCGGATGCGGATTCCTCCTATGAAGATGCCCGGTACGTGCTGTTCGGCGTCCCTTATGACGGCACGACCTCGTTTCGCGCCGGAACCCGCGACGGCCCGCGTGCCATCCGCGACGTATCCTACAATTTCGAGACCTATATCGCCGATATCGGCATCGATCTGGCAGGCGTCCCCATGGCGGATATGGGTGATATCGAGCCCTGGTGCCTTCCGGAGGACGTGGTTGCACAGGTTCGCACCGCAGCATCGCAGCTGCACCGCGACGGCAAGGTCCCGATCATGCTCGGCGGGGAGCATTCCGTGACGGTCGGGGCGGTGCAGGCGCTGAAGCCGGACGCTTTCGTGGTTGCCGACGCCCATCTCGATCTCCGCACCGAGTACGGCAACACCCCCTTCAACCACGCGTGCGTGACGAGGAGGGTGGCCGAGGCAGGCGTCGACGAGGTGTTTATCGTCGGCGCACGCAGCGGCACTGAAGAAGAGTACGCATGTGCCCGGGATCTCCACCTCTATTCCGCCGGGGACGTGAGATCGAAGGGGATCGGGGCGGTGATCGACGACATCACCACCGCTGTGGATGGCAGAACGGTCTATCTCTCCATCGACGCCGATGCCATCGACTGCTGCCTGACGCCGGGCCTCGGCACCCCTGAGCCTTTCGGCATCACCCACTGGGACGTGCGGGACCTTGTGCGGGCGCTCGCTCCTCGTGCCATCGGCTTCGATTACGTGGAGGTCTGCCCGGTCGATGCGGGGCAGACGGCAGCGGTCGCCGCGAGGATCATCCGCGATTTCATCGCATCCCACTGGAAGGCAACCGGAACATCGACATAACGATCCGGATATGCCGGGAATGGGGGGGCGGCGAGTCTCTCATTCCCGGGTGCTAGGTGTTCATATTCTGCGGCACCTTGATGGTGACGGTATAGGAATCGACGAACCTCGTCGTGATAATGAAGTAGTAATTCCTCTGTCCCTCATAGAACTTCTCCTTCCATGGCCGCGGATCGGTGTCCTTCCAGAGGCGGGAGTCGAGGATGCCCGGGTTGATGATCCGCACAAACCGGTTGGGATCGTTTGCGTCCATGACCTGGATATTGATGCCCGGGAAGACGGATCCCGGTTCGGTCATCGGCTCCACCGTATAGTACAGCTCCCAGTAGGGGAATGGGATGGTGATAATCTCGGTAGTCCCGCTCCATTTGCCCTTGATGGTCGCATAGGTGACCATGGTAGAGGTGGAAGGGGGGGGCGAGAAGGGGATATTCGCGCTGAGCTGTCCTCCTCCTTCGAGATCATAATGGTAGGTGGCGGGATTCACAAATCCCACCTGGCGGACCGACCCGTCCCAGACGGGCGTCGGGGTCGGGATGGGGGTCGGTGCAGGGGTCGGCGGCCTGGAGAGAACCTCTATGGGGGTTGCGGTGGGCGCTGGCGCCTCCTCCCCGTCAAAAAAAGGGAGCATGCTCCCTCCATCCGCATCTCCCTCCGGCAGCAGTGGTTCGAGACCAAACGAGAGGGCGAGCACGATGATGACGGCAAGAGCGATGGGAGCGATATCCCGCCATTCCATACCATTGCTATGGCATCTCGTGCTATTTTAATGCATACCTTTTTAAAGGCCCGGCCGGCCCGCCCGTCCGAGCGATATCCTCGACGACGAACCGCTTTCAGGATCGGATTCATGCTGGTTTCCCGTGGATGAGGAAACCACGGGTATGCAGTATGGTTATTCCTTATGGTCAATCACACATGATGAACTGAAGGAAAAAATTTTTAATTCTATTGAGCGGATCTGCCCGTATTTTCGGGTTTCCACCAGATTGCTTAAGAACCTTTCTGCATGCAATAAACAAAGTATATAAATGATTTCTTTCTTTATACTTATCATGAATATTGGAGGGATCCGATATTCGTTTGAATGGAGGCATTGCAATGCGAAAATTCATGAACAGAGAAGAAGCATTTACAGGTCTTGAGGCCGCCATCGTGCTGATCGCGTTCGTCGTGGTCGCCGCGGTCTTCTCATACGTCGTGCTCGGCGCCGGGTTCTTCACGACCGGCAAGAGCCAGGAGGCGGTCGCCAGTGGCGTCGCACAGGCATCGTCCAGCATGCAGATCCTCGGCGATGTGTATGGACTTGGAGATTCGTCTACGCAGAAACTCACCGGGGTCCAATTCACCCTTGGACTGACCGCCGGCGGTTCTGCCATCGACCTGAACAAGACAACCCTCATCTGGTCTACTGCGGATACTATTAAAACCCTTACATACAAGGGCAATATCAGTGCAGATGATGTTAAAGCTGGAGAATGGTCAATCATTGAGCAGAACAATGGCGACAAAGACTTCCTGCTTGAGGACTACGAGCAGTTCGTGATCAAAGCCATGCCGTTCGACGGTATCGGTGCCAACACGAACTTCAAGCTGGAACTTCGGCCCTCGATCGGTGCGACCATCGCCATTGACGAGAAGGTTCCGCCGCAGGTCGACGCTGTCATGGACCTGACCAGATAATTTCCCCTTCTTTTTCGCCGGAGTGCCCGAAGGCGCAGCGGTCCGCACGGCAGTGCGCTTTCAACGGCCGAGATGGTTTCCCCTCCGGGGAGTGTCTTGAAATACGAAGAGTATGGTTAATCAATAGCGTATATCACAAGGCAGCAGAGCCCCTGCCGTTCGCATTGACTCGAACATCATTTTACGGTAACTTTGCCTAAAATGGATGAAATTTTGGGAGATTCCTACCCCGCATATGAACGCAAAGGATTTAAATAATGAACTGAAAACCATATCATTAATATGGCGATCAATCAGGCGCAGGTAGACCATATCATCAGCACTGCATCCGCCGACGACCCCGAGGTGCAGATGCAGCGGCTGCAGGATGATGTTGACCTCATCAAAAAATCCATCAAAAAGCTCCTCATCGATATCCGTGACCGGATGAACGAGCTGGAGAACCCCTTCGTGATCGGGGCCACTGTTTCCGGTGGTCCGGCACAGCATTCGCACGCCCAGGGCGGCGAGAAAACGAAGGAGAGCACCCCCGCAGAGGAGCCCGAACCCGGGGTTCCGGCGCACAAACCAGTGCAGCAGTCCCCGCAGATCGCTGCCCCGGGCCCCGTCCAGGAGCTGCACGCTCCCGCACCGCCCATGGCGTTCGCTTCCGGCCAGCTGGCGGCCGACGAGCAGCTCCTTCTCAACCTCAGGCAGCAGCTGGAAAAAGAGCACACACCTGCATCTGCCGCCAGCGAAAAACTGCGCCTCCACAAGATTCATCGCCTCTTCGACTGGACCGGGAGAATGGTCAAAAAGTACGGCCACGACCGCCTGGAGATCATGATCGAGTCCTACACTGCCATGGGCTACATCTCGAACGACGCCTGCGCCCAGATAAAGGAGATCACCCGCCTGATGCCGGAATCGCTCGGTGAATCGCATGAGATCAGTTCGAACGCCTACGTCTCCGAACTCTACGTCCTCAACCGCATCCTCGACCCCGGCGACCAGTCGCTCGACCGGGACATGATCGAGGTGCTGATGGACAAGCACCAGACCCCAGCTGCGGGGAAGAACGGTGAGGGAAGAGAGCAGGAACCCGGCGAAGACTGGATCGACGTGCTGGAAAGGATCTGACGGATGTCGAGCGATACCTTCACCACCGCCATATTCCTGATTGCCTCGGTGCTCGCCGCTGCGGTGCTGGTCAACGCGTTTTTTCCCGCGATCTACTCGGCCTCGAGCACCTTTACCAAATCGTCGAACAGCGCCGACGAGCGGTTGCGCACCGACATCAAGATCATCAACACCTTCTCGGGTGCGGGGACCCGGGAAGCGAAAGTCTGGATCAAGAATATCGGGTCGACCCATATCCCGGAGACCAGTATCGGGAACGCCAACATTTTCGTGGGTGCGCCTGCCGATTTTGAAATGGTCGCATATACGGCGGGAGAGCCGGCAAACCACCAGTGGACGTTCGCCATCATCGAGGACACCAACCGGTACTGGGACGAGGGGGAGACGATCTGCATCGAGGTCAGCAGCGACAAAATCCCCGCAGGAAGCACCGACGTGGTATACTTCCAGATCGTGCTTCCCAGTGGCGTGCTGCGGACCGCTGAATTCACCGTGAGTTGATGTGGCATGGGCCTGGGATCGCTGATTGCATCGGCAGTTGCCATCACCCTGCTGGTGATCACGGCCTATGTGATCATCGGCGGGACGATCGCCACCGCGGAGATCGTCTCCCTCGCCCAGGATGACCATGCACGCAGCCTGCAGAAAGCCATACGGACCTCGATCGAGATTGTCGAGGTGGACATCGACGCAAACACCTCGGTGCTGAACGTGGGAGTTTACAACGCGGGGAGCGAGATCGTCGCCGATTTCGACCGCATGGACGTGTTCGTCATCTATGACGCCGAACCGCAGTACGTCTCCTTCGGGACCGGGCCCAGCACATGGAGGCGGGGCGCGATCACCCCCGACGCCGTCCACCCGGGCCAGCTCGACCCGGGAGAGACCGTCACCATCTCCATAGCCTACACCGGCGGCGACCCGCCCACATGGGTGCAGGTAACGACGGGCAACGGCGTCTGTGATTCGGCATACGTAACCTGAAAGGAGGAATACCCATGGGAGATAGCAGGGGGACAAGAATCGGGGACCTCCTCGGGGGGAACGATAAAAACATCCTCTCGACCGGAAACCCGGAGATCGATAAAAAACTCGCGGACGGGCTGCCTATGGAATCCCTCACGCTCATCGAAGGGGAGAACGATACCGGCAAGAGCGTCATGACCCAGCAGATCATCTGGGGTGCGATGAAGGGGGGCATGGATGTCGACCTCTACACATCGGAGAACACCTCCAAGAGTTTTATCAACCAGATGGAGTCGATGAGCCTCGACATCTCCGACTATTTCGCCTGGGGGCATTTGCGCATTTTTCCCATGCATATCACCGGGTTCAAATGGTCGAAGGACGAGATGCAGGACGTGCTGATGCGGATCATCCGGCACATGAAGACCAGCAAGGCGGGTGTCATCGTGATCGACTCGCTCACCCTGATCACCGAATATACCGGGCAGGACGACATCCTCACCTTCCTGACGAGCTGCAAAAATCTGGTCGACCACGACAAGACCATCCTGATCACCCTGCACACGTATGCCTTTGAAGAGGACACCCTTGTCCGCATCCGCTCCATCTGCGACGCCCACCTGTTCATGAAAAAGGCCCTCGTGGGGGACAAGTACGTGATGGTCATGGAGGTGGTCAAGGTCCGCGGGGCCCGCAAGACCACCGGCAATATCGTTTCGTTCGAGGTCCACCCCGGCTACGGCATGAAGATCATCCCGATTTCGATGGCGAAGGTGTAGTGTATGAGTTCACTGAGTGCGGCGATCAGTCTCCCGTTCAAGCCCGAAATCCTCGACGACGACAACGATTATTCCGAGAATATCGAGTCCTGTGCACTGTACCGGATGCTCCCGGCCAATGCAAGAGAGTATGTCACCCAGAGCCCGCACCTCCTCGAGTACCTCCTGATGTTCCCGGTGAACACCTTCGGCATCCCGCTCTTTTTCTCGGAACTCAAGCGCGACCTGAAATCGATGGAAAACCCCAATATCATCTACCCGGTCAACGATATGACCTTCGTCCACATCTTTCCGGACGAAAACGACGTGCGCAACTATTACATCCCCATCGAACCGTCGTTTTTGCACAGCGTCGCCGAATGCTTCTCGCTTGTCGAAAAGCGGCTGGTCGACCTTATCGATGCCCTTGATGAAGACCCGGTGACCGACGAGGAACGCATCGGCGTGCTCAGGCGGGCGCTCCGGGAGATCATCTACGTCAAACAGCCTGGCGAATCCATCGAGAGCATCTTTTCGGAAAAGGATGAGAAAAAAGGGGTGAAGAACAGGATCGTGGAATTCCTCAATACCGATTTCACGGCAAAAAAAGCATTCGAGAAGCAGAAGGTCCCTGCAGGGGTCGATGTGCTCCCCGACGGCAGGATCGTCCTCTCATCTCAGGAATTCCGGTCGCTCGAGTACCTGATCATCCGGGACAAGATCGACATGGGCATCCTCAAACCGTTCCTCGACGACCCCTACATAGAGGATATCACCTGCGACGGCGTGGGCCCCATCTTTATCGAGCACAAGATTTTCAAGGGGCTCAAATCCGCGGTGGAGTTCAGGGAATCACAAGAAATCGATGAATTCGTGATAAAAATGGCGGAGCGCATCAAGCGGCCGCTCACCTACCGCAACCCCATCGTGGATGCCACGCTCCCCGACGGATCGCGTATCAACATCGTCTACGGAACGGAGATCAGCAAACACGGGAGCAATTTCACCATCCGCAAGGTGTCCGAAGAGCCGGCGAGCATCCTGCAGCTGATCGACTGGAAGACCACCGATTATATGGTCGCCGGCTATCTCTGGATCTGCATCGAGTTCGGGATGTCCCTCTTTATGAGCGGTGAGACGGCGAGCGGAAAGACGACGAGTCTGAACGCCATCACCACTTTCATCCCGCCGGAAAACAAGATCGTCACCATCGAAGACACTCCCGAACTGACCGTCCCCCACAAGAACTGGAGCCGTGAAGTGTCGAAAGGCAAGGGGAAGGGTGAAGGCGAGGGATCGGATGTCACCATGTTCGATCTCCTCAAAGCCGCCCTTCGCCAGCGCCCGAACCAGATCCTGGTGGGGGAAATACGCGGGGCGGAAGGGTCGGTGGCCTTCGGTGCCATGCAGACCGGGCACCCGGTGATGAGCACCTTCCACGCGGCATCGGTGGAAAAGCTCATCCAGCGTCTCTGCGGAGATCCCATCAATATCCCGAAGACGCATGTCGACAACTTAAATATCGTGATCATCCAGAGCGCCGTCCGCCGCCCGGACGGGAGCATGGTGCGCAGGATGCTGTCCATCAACGAGCTGGTGGGCTATAACCCCGAAACACAGGGGTTCTCCTTCGTCTGCATGTTCCAGTGGGACCCGGTGACCGACACGTTCATCTGGACCGGCAAAGGGAGCAGTTTCCTCCTCGAAAACAAGATCGCCACGATGCTCGGCATCCCGGAGCATAAACGCTCGGATATCTATTTCGAGGTCGAAAAGCGGGCAAAAATCCTGGAACGTCTCCATAAAGCGGGGTATACCGGGTTCTGGGATCTCTACCACATGATGACCAAGATCAAAAAGCAGGGGCTCCTCAAGATCGAGATCTGATATGTTCGAACAGACCGTGGAATCACTCAGGGCGAAAAACGGCGGCTCTCTCCCCTTCGAAAGCACATTCGCAGCCATCAGGCAGAAGCTGGACGACGTGCTGGAGAATAAGCGCATGGGTGGCGATATCCTCTTCATGACCACCTATATGGCCGCCATCACGACCGCCCAGGTCTCTCGGCCGGAAATTTTTTCAAAGACGTCGACACGGATAGAGTACGTCTCGTCAAAATACGTCGAAAAAGTGGAGTTCTTTGTCAAGAAATGGAATTACAGTTATGCGCAGGCGTTGCGTCTCGTGGCGGAGCGGTGCCGGAACGCCATCCTGCGCAGCATGCTGAACCGGTATGCAAACGCCATCGACTCCGGTGTCCCCGACGACGAATTCCTGACGCTCGAACTATCCACGGTACGCAGCGTCTACCGCAACACCTTCGAGCAGGGATTCGAGATGCTCAAAAAGTGGGGCGATGCCTACATCGCCATGATGCTCTCCGGGACCATCGTGGGCATCATCATCATGGTCTCGGTGGCAATCTTTGCTCCCGATGATATCGATGCCACCCTCAACATGTCCTACGCCATCATCCTGATGATCTCCGTGTTCGGCATAACCACCATGTACCGGGCGATCCCCGAGGATACGAAGACGCACGGTCTCCCCGGGCAGGGCTCGCATGAACAGATGATGGTCCGGAGCCTCGAACGGGTGATCGTGCCGGTAGCACTGGTGAGTGCAGTCCTGCTTGCGCTGGCGGGAATCAATGCAGGCCTCATCGCCATCTTCGTGGGGGTGCTGCTTGCCCCGCTCGGCATCATCGCCCTCAAAGACGACGTGAATATCCAGAGGCGTGACGAGGACTTCACCGTGTTCCTGCGCGGACTGGGGTCGATCATGGGAGGCAAGGGGCTCACCACGACCTACGCGCTTACGGAGGTGGACCGCAAATCGCTCGAAGTGTTGGGTTCCTTCATCGATGCAGCCTATTCGAAATTAAACCTCGGCCTCAATGAGGCGCTGGTCTGGGAGCGGTTTATCCGGGATTCGGGCAGCAATCTCATCTACAAGTACCTCAACATCTTCCGTGACTCCATCGCGCTGGGAGGGTCCCCTGCCGATATCGGCAAGATAGTCAGTTCCTCGATGCTCGAGATGGTGCTCCTCCGCAAAAAACGCGAGATGCTCACGACCAGTTTCATCGTGCTCCTCATCCCCATGCACGTGGCGATGGTGGCGATCTTCGCGTTTCTCTACCACATTCTCCTGACAATGTCCCGCGCCGTCCAGGAGGTGATGGCGGCCTTTGGGGAAACCAGCGGTGGTGCGTTGAGCGGGGGAAGCGGTTCGGTGGGCGGTACGATGGCGGATTCGATGAACATCTTCGTCAACTTTCCCGAGGACAAGATGGGCATGTATCTCATCATCACCCTGTTCATGATAACCGGGGCCAATATCCTCGCGGGGAAAGTGGTGAAAGGCGGCGACCGCTCGATGCTCTACTTCTTTGGAAGCATCCTGTTCGCACTCACCGGCATCGTGTATATCGTGACGCCCATGATCGTCGAGTCCTATTTCCAGATACCCGCATATGGGGGGATTTAGATGAAAAAGGCAACACGCAGACTCATTCTTCTTGTGACCTCGGTGCTTGCGGGCGGTGTGCTCGTTCCGTTCGACGCCCCGGTATATCTCGTGCTTCTCAATACCGTCATGGTGGGGTGCATCATGCTCATTTTGCTGGGACTGGTCCGGGTATCGAAGGGAGGCACGAAGACCGGTGAGGCTCCGCCCGCACCGGAGCCGAAGGAGAAACAGAAACACCGTTCACTCGATCCGGGTGCCCGCCTTGGCGCATTGAGGGAACGAATTGCAAAGCGGAAGCCGGCGGCAGCACCCGCAAACGAAAGGGCCGCCTCAAGGCGCTCCCTTCCCGGGGGCATCCACTCCTATCTCGGCGATGCGGTCTCGGCCATCTCGGCAAGCCTGCAGGCGTGGCGGAACAGGGAGAAAGAGACCGAGAAGATCGACTCCCTCCTCGACCGGGCATTAGCGGATCCCCTCGCCGATGACTTTCCCACCTTCGAGCACCTCGCCGCCGGCGGGGATAACAATGATGCATCCGAGGCGGAAACGCGCATCACACAAAAGATCGATAAACTGACCTCCCTTACCCCCGAGGAGCTCAAACATCTCGAAACCGAGGTGCACGAGAAACTGTTCGGCGAGGATGAGGATTCTTCCGATGCATTCGCCTTTGACGGCGGCGAAATCTCCGGATTTGATCTCCCGGGATCGGGCGAAACCCTGCGTGAGGGGGCCGACTTTGATGAGGAGGACATCACCGCTCTCGATTCTATCGATCTCCCGGAAGACGGTGAATTTCCGGGTCCCGGATCCGGATCTCCGGCCGATACGTCGTTGAGCGATACCTTCCCCGGCCTGCCGGACGGCGAGGAGGAACCCTCTGACGGTACGGCCGATATCGATCCTTCCGAACTGGATCATCTCGGCGTTCTCACGGACATGGGGTTCGGGGACGAGGATCTCGCCGACCTCGAGAACATCGATCTCGATGACATTGAGCCTGATGCGGGGCAACGAGGGGAAGACGACGAAGAAGCGCCGTTCGGTGCCGGTGACCAGGATCCCCGGCTCATCGCAGTGGAAGCGCCGGGAGCGGGGGATCCGGATACGGACCCTGATTCCGGCACCGACGATGATGTCGGCTCTTTCGGGTTCGAGGGGGACGAGGACGCGGACATCATGCAGATGCTCAAGCAGGAGACCCGGCGCCCCCGGATTGTCCAGGACGCAAGCCTCCTGCGGGAGCTCAGGGACGTCGATGTAAATACCCGCGAACTCGTCGAAGAACTCGAATCGGTCCTCAATACTCTGAATAAAAAAGCATAGGTCCCCGTCGCCAGTATACCGGAGAAATCTGCCATGAAAGAAGTTCCTGTCAAAATCGAAGTCGAAAACAGATGGGTCGTATCGAAGATCGGTATCGGCGAGGACAGGATTCACCTCCATGAACCGGTGAATCTGGACATTCCCCTCAAATCAATTGTCGACATCGAGGAGAAGAAAAATACCCTGCATATCGAGGTGAAGGGAACACCTCCCACCGGGTACAGGGTGGCTTCCGTCCCCAAAGTCCTCGCCGCCCTGAAACGGGTTATCATCATGTCCTGCACCGCCTACCGGCTGATGGCGTATTTCATGTCCCCCGCGGTCAGGGGCGGGGTGCTGGTGAAAGATGCGAAATGGGAGAAGGGAGCGATCGCGGTGCTGAAAACGGGTATCTGGTTTGTGAGCCAGCAAAAGCAGATAAGCATCCCCCTCGGGGACGTCTCCGGCATCGAACTCACGACGCGGGAGGTGAATGGCAAAAAGACCGATGTGGTCAAGATCGATCATGTCGAGAGCGGCGGCGTGAGTACGTCGTACGTGCTCTGCCCGCTCACCACCCTCCAGATCCTCTACAATTTCCTGAAAGATGCGACAAAAGAGATGGATATGAATGGAGACGAGCTCGATCCCGTGGCGGCGCA
>DSDF01000064.1 GCA_011048835.1 Methanoculleus sp.
GCGGCAGGCCTGCCGCCCGCTACCGTGTCCGCCCGGTGCACATGCCCGCGGACGGGCTGCGCATCCGCATTGCGGCCGGCAACCGGGTGCGGTCGGTCTTCGACCTGCCGTCCGGCGAGTGGCTCTCCGCCCGGGAAGCGGCAGACCCTGCCCGGATGCAGGAGACCCTGCGGCTGTTTCGCCTCGCGTCGGGAAATGAGCGGACCGCCCGCGCCTGCCCGGAGGGCCGCGAGGTCTACGTGATAGGCGACCTGCACCTCGGCCACGCCACAATCATCCGGTTCTGCGGCCGCCCCTTCCCCTGCGACCGGGTGGAGGAGATGGACGAGGTGCTCATCGCCAACTGGAACCGGACGGTGGGAGAGGGCGACCGCGTGCTGTTTCTGGGTGACCTGACCTACAACCGCACGGGCGCCGCGCTGCGCCGCTACACCGGCCGCCTCACCGGGCACATCACCTACATCAGGGGCAACCACGACGCCGGCATCAGGCATGCCCGGGACCGCCTTGTTGTGGAGGCCGACGGGGTGCGCTTCCTGCTCCTGCACAACCCGCGGTATGCCCCGCGTGACTTCGACGGCTGGATCATCCACGGGCACACCCACAACAACGACCTGTACACCTACCCGTTCCTCGATTTCGGCACGCGCAGGGTCAACGTGAGCGCGGATGTCGTGGGGTTCTGTCCTCTCCCTCTCTCCTCGATCACCGCTCTCATCCGGGCCGGTACGCTTGCAGGACGGCAGGATGCCGTGCCGCTGTGGGGGATGGGAGCCGTTCCCGGCCGGATCGGGCAGGGCGAACTGAAAACTACTTAAATAATCACGGGCCGTGCTTTATCGTGACCAGATGATGGTTCCTGGAGGGGTTACTATGCCGGTGGACATGCTTTCGGAATGGGAAGGGTACGAACTGCTGGAGGACTATGATATCCCGGTACCCGCGCATCGCGTGGTCACGAGTGCGGCGGAGGCCGTCGAGGCGGCATCGGCCATCGGCTACCCCGTGGTCATGAAGGTCGTCTCGCCCGATATCGTCCATAAGAGCGATGCGAGGGGCGTCGTGACCTGCATCGAGGACGATGCGGGGGTACACGAGGCGTTTGAGGCCATCAACGATTCGGTGCGCAGGCGGTCGCCGGGGGCGCGGATCGACGGAGTGGTCGTCGAGCAGCAGCTCCCGCAGGGGCTCGAATTGCTCATCGGCGGAAAGAGTGATCCGTCGTTTGGCAAGGTGCTCACCTTCGGTATCGGCGGGAGGATGGTGGAGCTGCTCAGGGACGTCTCCATCCGTGTCCTCCCCCTCTCGCGTGCCGAACTCACGGAGATGGTCAGGGAAATCCAGGGCTATTCCCTCATCGAAGGGTTCCGGGGCGAGGAGGCGCGGGATGAGGACACGCTCGTCAGCATACTGGAGCGTGCATGCCGGCTCTTTCTCGATCATGACGAGATTGTGGAATTCGACATCAACCCGCTGATCCTCTATGAACACGGCGCCTGCGCGGTGGATGCCCGTTTTCTCAATGACGGGGGGGTGGCGGCAGGTGCATTCGCCCGTCGTTTGGGCCGCATGCCGGTGGATACCGGCTTGTTCTACCCGGAAAGCATCGCGCTTGTCGGTGCATCGTCCAACCCCAACAAGATCGGCTATGCGCTGTTCCGCAACCTCCTCTCCTTCGACGGCACGGTCTACCCGGTCAACCCCAACGCCACCGAGCTGCTGGGAAGAAAGGTCTTCCCTGCTCTGGAGGACCTCCCTGAACCGGCGGATATGGTGATCATCGCCGTCCCCGCCCATCTCGTCCCCGGCGTGATGGAACAAGCCGGTGCCGCAACGGCGAAGCTGGCGGTGATCGTCTCGGCGGGCTTTCGCGAGACCGGAGAGGACGGGGCACGGCTGGAAGACGAGGTGATCGAGGTGGCTCGGTCGCACGGGATCAGGATTATCGGCCCGAATTGCCTCGGCATCATGATCCCCCACCGCGCGCTGAATGCCACCTTCGATCCCACGAGCCCTCGCCCCGGCCATATCGGGTTTATCTCGCAGAGCAAGGCGGTCATCACCACGGTCGTCGACTGGAGCCTGGCGGAGGATATCGGCCTCTCCGCGGTGATCTCGGTGGGCAACCAGGCGGACCTCGAGTTCGAAGATTTCATGAAATTCGCCGCTGAAGACCCGAATACGAAGACGGTCATCCTCTATGTCGAGGAGATCAAGAACGGGCGCAGGTTTCTCGAATTCGCGCGGGAAATTTCGGGAAGAATTCCAACCGTTGCCATTAAATCCGGATCATCCCGGCGCGGCCGGAAGGCGGCGGCATCGCATACCGGGTCCCTTGCGGGCAGCTTCGAGGTCTATTCCGCCGCTTTCAGGCAGGCGGGGGTGATGCAGGCCCACTCGCTCAGGGAGGCCTTCGACGTCGCCGGGCTGCTCGCATCCGAGGGATACCCGCGGGGAAACAGGGCGGTCATCGTCACCAGTGCAGGCGGGTTTGCCGTGCTGTCCTCCGATTACGCGGAAGAAAACGGGATAGATCTCATCGAATTATCCGCAGAGGTGATGGAACAACTCAACACCATCCTGCCTGAGGCGTGGAGTCATGAAAACCCCCTCGATATGGTTGGCGATGCGGGTGTCGATCGCTTTGCGAAAGTGTTCGATGTCCTCACACATCACCAGGACGGGTGGGACATCGCCTTTGTCGTGTCAGTGCCCTCGGTCACTCTCGACCCGACCCATCTGGCCAAGGAAATCATCCGCTTTTCCATGCATACCGAAAAGATGGTCGTTGGGTGCCTGCTCGGGGGGGGAGAATATGCGCGCCGGCATACGCATGCTGCGCACTGCCCGCGTCCCCAATTTTTCTGAGCTCGAGGACGCGTTCAAGGCGGTGGGCATTGCATTGCGGCGGAAAAAATCGCCTATCGGCGTCGTTGTGCACCCGCAGGAGCATTCTGGACGAAGCAGTCCGGATCGGCACGGGAAGTCTTCATAAACCGGGTGATAGTGAATGGACGTCTCTATTCTGCCATGTCGTATCAGTCGGAATATATAGTGACCCCTTTATTTCCACTGGAATGATGTCGGCTCTTCGTCATCTCACCATCGACGGCCGTGCGCGAATAGGACCCCTCCATTTCCACTGCAGGATCTCACGATCTGATCCGGCATGCAGTATGCCTCTCTGTGGATCCATGGGCTGTGCTGCAGGAAGGATGGGTGTTGGGAAAAGCGAACAATAGTTCATGAGACCGTGTTCGCGAGATCACGTTTCCACCGGTCTGCAATGGCAAGCAATTCTGCCGGTCTTTCGAAGGCAATGTCCACTTTCCCTTCATAGATCCTGCCGTGGTCGCCATCAAGGGTGATGGTATCTCCTTCCGAAAAAACACGGTCGCGTACCCGGCAACGGTGGTTGTATGGATCGATTTCAAGATCCTCGCAATTGACGATACAGACTTTACCCATCTGGCGGGCGACGACTGCCGCGTGCGATGTTCTGGCCCCCCGGGCGGTCAGGATGCCAGCTGCCGCATCGATGCCTGCGAGATCATCCGGGGTGATGGTGTCCTTGACCAGGATGACCTGCCCGCCGGCGGCAAGTTTTTCCGCGTATTTTGAGGAAAAGGCTATCCTGCCCCATGCAACGCCCGTCGAGGCCGAGATACAATGTGTGACCGGGGATTCGTCGGTGGCAATTTTCTGGACCACAATTTTGTCGAGATCGACGCCCTCCAGAAGCTGGAGCGCTCGTTGTGAGGGGATGAGCCCTTCCCTCCACATGTCGACCGCAATCCTGAGTGCTGCGAAGGGTGCGCGTTTGCCGGACCGGCTCTGCAGGAGATAGAGGGAACTATCCTGGATGGTGAATTCGATGTCCTGCATGTCCCTGTAGTATGCTTCGAGTTTGTCTCCCACCTCTTTGAGCTCCCGATATGCATCGGGAAGCGCCGCTTCGAGCTCCGTCTGGGTGGCCGCGGACTGCTCTCCCGAAACGACGTCCTCGCCCTGTGCCCCGAATTTGAAGTCGACGAGAAACTCCTTCTCTCCCGTCCACGGGTTCCGGGTGAACCCGACCCCCGCCCCCGACCGCGCACCGGTATTGCCAAAGACCATCACCTGCACGGTGACGGCCGTACCGGCAACGTCTTCGAGTGCGTGGATGTTCCGGAACAATTCGGCACGGGGGCTCACCCACGAATCCAGAACGGCAATGGTGGCAAGTTCAAGCTGCTCGTCAGTATTTTCGGGAAATGATCTTCTGGAGAATCCCGAGAAGTTTTTTTCGTAACTCTCGGCAAGCATCCGCAGAGAGGAGGAATCGAGTTCAACCTCATCCTCCAGATGTTCCTCCGCCATGATCGCGGCCAGACGATCGCGATAGGCCGATGGATCGTGGCCGAAGACGATGACACCGAAGTTCTCAAGAAACCGGCGGTAGGAATCCCACGAGAAGCGCGGGTTGCCGGTCATGGCGATGAGCCCCCGCACGGTTTTCCGGTTGAGGCCGACGTTGAGGATGGTATCCATGATACCCGGCATGGAGACCGGAGCGCCGGATCGGACCGACAGGATGAGGGGATCGCGCTCGTCGCCGAATTTCCGGCCGGTGGCATCTTCGAGAAAGACTATCCCCTCCCGGAGGAACTGCAGGGTGTCATCAGGGAGAATTTTTCCGTTCCTGTGGTATTCTGCACAGATTTCCGCACTCAGGGAAAACCCGGGAGGCACCGGGATACCCAGCGAGGCCATGGTTGCCAGCCCGGCCGCTTTGGTGCCGAAATACCGGGCGGGCACCGCATCCGTCGAGCCGTGCCCGAACGTGACAATCCGTTGAATGCTTTTTTCCATCGCAATTCCCTCCTCCTACCTGATGATCTTCTCCATGATGATGTCCCGCATGAGATGAGACGATTTCCGCTGAGCATTCGTTGAATTTTCAATGTTCTGTGCGATTTCCGAATAGAGCCAGAGGTCCCGGTGGTCGGCGCTCTCCCGCAGAATCGTCTTGTGGCATTCGCGCAGTTCTTCGTCGGCAACCTGCTCAAGGCTGATGATCCGGTCCACTGATTCGAGGAAGGTTTTCATTTCCATCCTCCCTCCGCCCCGGTAGATGTACTGCGCGGCGATAATGACCTTGATGAATTCCTGGCTTCCCCGTAGAGCGATCTCCGCAAGGTTGGTGAGATTCTTGTGGATGGGGGTGGCCGGTCCCCCGTTCGGAATAAGCGTAATGTAGAAGCACGCTTCTTCGAGGTAATCGCATACATCGTCGGTCACGCTGATCAGGTGGGAAAAGATGTCCGGCGCTTCCATTCGCATGGAGAGCGAGCGCACCGTGTTGACGATATCGTCCGCCCGCGTCTCCCATTGTTTCGCACGCCGGGCGCTCCGCTCGATGCAGGCTTTGTCGCAGGAGCGCTGGATGGAGAGAAGGGAGTCGCGAACAGCGGTCGCCACATCGAACGCGAGGTACGTGTGCTCCTCGATAAGCGAGAGGAGTTCTTCATTGACCGAGCGAAAATACCGCTGGAGTTCTGCTTTGATCTCATCCCGCACAAGCAGCAGGGAATGGTTGGCCACAAGGCTGTTTTTCGTGGTATCGAGCACCCATTTTAAGTAGTTGACGGCGTTTTCCCGGCCGATGATCTGGTGGAGCGGCTCGCCCGGGCGGACGGCCGCACCGGTCACCGATTCCAGCGCACCGTAGATGAGGCTCTCTCCTCCCAGCTGGAGCCATGCCCGGTGCCCGATGTTATTGTGCGCCGCCCACGAGAGGATGCCGATGGCATCGCTGTTCCGCACGAAGTTGCGAAGCCGCTTTCTCGCCCTGTTCCAGTCGATCATAAAGACGATTCTCGAGCCGAGGTGGTCGAGGAACCGTTTCAGCTCGTCGGCATCCTGCGCCTGATAGGTGCCGACCGATAGGTGGTAGACCTCCTGCTCGAACCGGGAATCCGCAGTTTTCGAGACGGTGTCGTGCCACCGTACATGCCAGCCCTCGAACAACCCCTGGAAAAACTGCAGCCTTGGCATGTGGATGTCGGTGTAGGTGATGGAGACCGTTGCTCCCTCGATGGTGACGACGAGCACGTGGGCGTCGGTCATCCCGATATCGTTCTGGATGACGAGGCGCTTTCCGCTGCGCGTTGCGGTGGTCCCCAGTCCGGGATGGTCGAACTTGAGGGGAGCAGTACGGTTGAGCCCCTCCATAAACGCCTCGACCATCTCGCGGTCTTCGGCGGTGAGCAGGTAGGTACGCGCACCGTTGATCGTTTCCCGTGAAAGTTTTACCTGCATGGCGTTCAACGCCCGGTGCATGTCCATCACGAGGATGTGGATACTGTCCCCTTCGGTGCGTTTTCCCGCGGTGATGGCCTGGATGGCCTCGAGCGGGACGGTGCCGTATTCTCCCGAGGGCAGACCGGCGGTCAGTGTTTCCAGCCGTTGCAGGAGTTCCTCCGGGTGGCCATGGTCGTTTCGCAGTATCGGATCCGCCATCTCCTCGAGGCAGGTGCGCAGGGACGACATTATCTCCTCCGCGTGCGGGATTTTGTAGATGCCCGTGCTTATCAGTTCGGAGCCCTCGACAACCCTGTCAAGGAGGGCATTGTTCTCTCCTGCCGCCTCCCGTTCGCCCCTCAGGTTGGAACACTCCGCGGCGGGGTTTTCCGCATGGGCACGGGCCGCCTGGAGCAGGGTGAAGTAGTATTTTATCCGGTCATTCGCTGCGAGGGCTGTATTCACCAGGCTCGGCCGGAGGAGCTCTTCTTCCCCGAGTTGCTCGATGATCATCGTTTTTTGGGTCATGCATTCTCCTGCATTCATGGTGCGGCGGTCCCTTCCGGTCAGATGCCTGTGCCTCTCTCCTGGCCGGACCCGCCGTCAACAGGTGACATGAATGACTGCGACAAACCTGCGCCGTTCCTCTTCGATTTCCCCGAGTATGCAAGGGGTGGGACCCAGTACCGCCTGATACCTGCCAAGCATCTCTCTGGCTTTCGGGGTGAGAGGAAGATCGCCGTACTGCCCTGTGAAGACAAAAACCACTTCCGGCTTTTCCGCTTCAAGAAACTCCAGTTCGTGCTCGGAGAGGGGCGTATGGCCGTACTGCTCCCGGTACGTCTTTGATTTCGTTTTCTTCCGCTTTGTCACCCGTTTGTCTGCATGAAGGATGACATCGTGGTCAAATCGTGTGCCCTCGATAGCCACCCAGCCAAACCCGGTGTTCATCGGATCGCATCCGCGCCATTTCCGGAACGAAGATCGTTTTGAGGCTGCATTCGTCTTCGGGATTAATTTATTGATACAGATGTATATTTCTTTGGTATACCCGGCTCGGGCCCACGGTATATGGGAAGGGGGCGTGGCAGCGCAGGAAGCGATCGAGGCGGCACCCGGGTGCGAAAACGATACGCTGCCGTAGTGCCGGGACTCGCGGTAGATTACGCATTCCGGCGGCCATTATGAGTACCCCCTCGCTGGGGAACCGGTTTCAGGCCGATCCGAGCAGGCGACAGCACAGGCCGGCAGGTCTGCGTGCTGCCATGCCGTTTCCGCAGATAAACGACCGGCACCATCCATCACACTATAATATATCATTCCCAATATTCAGATCACTGTCCGCCCATGGTGGCGGGAATGTCTGCAGATGGCCGGTTCTCACGATGAATGTCGATAAACATTCCCCCGAAAAATCCATGCAGCTCGACGACCCAAGGCTCTTTATCAACCGCGAACTGAGCTGGATCCAGTTCAACCGCCGCGTGCTCGAGGAGGCCCGCGATACCGATCATCCGCTGCTCGAACGGGTCAAATTTCTCTCCATTTTCGCCAGCAACCTCGACGAGTTCATGATGATCCGCGTCTCCGGGCTGCGCAGGCAGATCTCGGGGGGCGTCCTCGCCGCGCCGCCCGACGGCATGACACCGTCGGAGCAGCTGGCCGCGATCAGGCAGGAGCTGCTGCCGCAGATCGCGGAGGCGCAGGCATGCTGGCAGGACGATATCCTCCCGAAGCTCAACGACGCCGGTATCCACATCCACTGCTTTGCGAGGTTGCCCTTGTTTCAGAAAGAAGCGATGCGGGTGTTCTTTGCAAAAGAGATCTTTCCGGTCCTCACCCCCATGGCCTTCGATCCCGGGCACCCCTTCCCGTTTATCTCCAACCTCTGCCTCAACCTTGCGGTGGTGATCAACGATCCCCTCCGCGGGACGGTCTTTTCGCGACTCAAGGTGCCCTCAGGCCTGTATTCCCGCCTCGTCAGCATCCCGGAGGAGTTCATACCCGGGGAGAGCGAATCGGAAAAGGCAAAAGAGTATCATTTTCTCTTTCTCGAGGACATCGTGGCGTCGAACCTGGATATGCTCTTCCCGGGCCTTGAAGTAATCGCCGCATACCCGTTCCGCGTCACCCGGGATGCCGATCTCGAGATCGAGGAGGATGAGGCGGCCGACCTGATTACGGTCATCGAGGAGGGCGTCGAACTCCGCCGTATCGGATCGCCGTGCAGGCTCGAGGTGAACAGTTCGATGCCCGACTGGGTGCGGGAGATGATCGCCTCCAAACTCGGCATCGGGTTGCGGGAATTGTACACCACCCACGATCCCGTGGGGATGGCGGACCTCGTGGAGTTCACCCGGATCGATCGCCCGGATCTCAAGGACACCCCGTTTCTCCCCTCCTATCCCGCCGGGCTTGACAGGGGGGACGAGGACATGTTTGCCGCGATAGCGCGCCACGATTTCATGCTGTACCACCCCTATGACAGTTTTACGCCTGTGATCAATTTCATCCGGCAGGCGGCGCGCGACCCGGACGTCCTGGCCATCAAGCAGACCCTCTACCGTGTGGGCCCGAATTCGCCGGTCGTCGAAGCCCTCATGGAGGCGCGTGAGGCAGGAAAACAGGTGGCGGTGCTCGTGGAGCTCAAGGCGAGGTTTGACGAGGCGAACAACATCGTCTGGACGCGTGCGCTGGAGCGGGCGGGGGTGCACGTGGTCTACGGGCTTGTCGGCCTCAAGGTCCATGCCAAGATGTGTATGGTCGTGCGCCGGGAGAAAGACGGCATCGCCACCTATATCCATCTCTCAACGGGCAATTATAATGCCGCAACAGCCCGCATTTACACGGATACCGGTCTTTTCACTGCAGATGCCGCAATCGGCGCTGATGTGACGGACCTGTTCAACGCCCTCACCGGGTATTCGAGAAAAGTCGATTACCGGAATCTGCTGGTCTCGAACGGCGAAATGGGTACGATGAGGGATGATCTGCTCCGGTTGATCGACCGTGAAACCGCCCGGCAGGAGAAGTTCGGCGACGGCTCTATTGCGATGAAGATGAACGCGCTCGTTGATCCGCGTATTATCAAAGCCCTCTACCGGGCCTCGCAGGCCGGCGTGAACATCGATCTCCAGGTCAGGGGCATATGCTGCCTGCGCCCCGGCATCCCCGGCATCAGCGACCGGATCACGGTGACCTCGATCGTGGGTCGGTTTCTCGAGCATTCGCGTATTTACTACTTCCACAACGGTGGGGATGGGGTCATCCTCAGCGGGAGCGCGGACCTGATGCCCCGGAACCTCGACCGGCGCGTGGAGATCCTCTATCCGGTCGACGATCCCCGGAATAAAAAGGCCCTGTACGACATCCTCGGGGTTCATCTCCGGGATACGGCGCGAGCACGGGTGCTGCAGCCCGACGGCACCTATGCGCGGGTGGTGCCCGGCGAGGGTGAGGAGGCATGCGACAGCCAGAAATGGATGCTTGAACACCGCGGTGCATGGCATGCGGGTGGTGAATGAATGAAGGGTCCAGAGCAATGGGTGTGAGCATGTACGAGGGATGGAAGGATCCGGGGTACTGCCTGTATGGCGCCGGCAACCTCCTTGTTCTCCTCGGTGCGCTCGGCGGGGAGATCGAGGGCGTCAGGGAAGCGGTAGATATCGAATACGTCCACCGGATGCGTGTTGCCACGCGCCGAATACGGGCCGCCCTGCCCCTGTTCAGGAACTGCTACCCGACACAGAAGTACAGGTACTGGCGGCGCGAAATTCGCGCCATCACCCGCGCTCTCGGGCAGGCACGCGATGCGGACGTACAGGTGGATTTTCTCCGGAAGTTCCTTGCTGATCTCTCCCCGCAGGAGGCCGCGGCCGTTGCGCTCCTGTTCGCGCTGGAGGGGGTGGCCGCGGGAGAGAACACGGGTGCTCAGCCGCTCCCTGATCCGGGGGGGGATCCCTGCGCTCCCGGGGGTCATGTCAGGGTCAGCTTCACGGGCACCCGTGCGAGTATCGAGCGAACCCATGAGGGATTGCAGCGCCCCCGCAAGCCTCCGGTGATGGTTCCGGCCGTCCCCCCGGAATGCCCGCAGATCTACCGGCCCGGGATCGAATGCCTGATGCTGCGGTTGCAACAGAGGCGAAAAGCCCTGCAGCCCGGGGTGATCGCGGCACTTGACCGGTTTGTTGATCTCGGGGTGGCGGGGGAGATGGATGCCACACTCCGGCGCGTGGCGGCGGAGGCGCGGCGGTGCACCACCGGCATCCACTCGCGCACGTCCTATGAACAGGCGTTCTTTCATATCTCGCAATCCATCGAGGAGGTCTTCTCCTACGAAGACTTCGTGCCGCAGGAGGAGCAGATCGAACAGCACCATGCATTGCGGATTGCGGCAAAACGGCTTCGCTATATGATGGAGAGTTTCAGCGGGCTCTTCGACGGGCAGATGAAAGCGCACATCAAAGCCGTCAGGCGCCTGCAGGACATTCTCGGGGAGATGCACGACTGCGATGTGTGGGTGGCCTCTCTCCCTGCATTCCTCGAGGAGGAAAAGGAGCGTTCGGTCGCCTATTTCGGGCACGCCGGGGTGTTCGGCCTGATCGAGCCGGGCATCAACCATCTCCGCGAGGACCGAAGAATGCGCCGGGACATGCTCTGGCGGTCGCTTGTCGCGTACTGGGACCGGCTGAAACAGGACGGGTTCTGGGGCGACCTGAGAGCAACCATCAGCAATCCCCTGCTGGGGCGTTCTGCGGGGGACTCCGCCGGGATCACGGAGGGCGGTGAACCCCCTGCAAAGCTCGCCGTCATCGGCAATGTGCATGCGGACCTTGCGGCCCTCGAGGCAGTACTCGAGGACGCCCGCCGCCGGGGTGCGACTGCCGTCCTCAATACCGGGAATTTCGTGGGATTCGGGCGTTCTCCCGATGAAGTGGTAGAGCGGCTTCGCAGGGAGCACGCGATCAGCACGATCGGTAATCGTGACGAGCAGGTGCTCACCGTTAAAAAATGGAAAAAACCGCACAGGAAAGGTCAGAAGTACAGGGCTCTCCGCTGGCAGTACCGGCACCTCTCCCGGACAAGCAGGGCGTATCTTACGTCGCTCCCCCGCGAGATCAGGCTCAATTTCAGGGGAAACCGCATCTTCATGACGCACTGCAGCCCCGGGTCTATGGCAGGATTCATCTCCTCGAAGGCGCCCGATACCGGATTGCGGGAATATATAGGCGCCGCCGGGGCGGATAGTATCATTTTTGGGCAGGAGCGGCGCCCGTCCGCCCGGCAGATCGACGGCGTCTGGTGTATCTCTCCGGGGAGTGTGGGCACCCCGGAAGGCGGGGATCCGTATGCCTGGTATACCCTCCTGCAGCTCAACCCCTTCGCACTCCACCAGGTACGCGTTCCCAGCAGAACCGGCCAAACCATCGAGAAAGCCTGCGAGTGGTGTGTGCCGGGAACCGGTGCCCGCCTGTCCCGCGAGGGGCGGCATCCCGATATGATGAAACCGGATGACGAGGAAGTTCATTGAGGAGTTCTCCGCAGAACCACACCGCATCAGGACTCGAAATTCTCCTGCGTGGAGATACTGGCCTGCCGGAAAGGCGGCAATCCGTCCAGGGGAGCCATTTTCACGGAGGGAAACAACAGCATGACCCGGCCCGGGAGCGAAAGAGTTATCGCGTTTATTGATCTGGGGACCAACTCGATACGATCCCTCATTGTGAGGCTCAATCCCGATCATTCCTCCACGGTGCTTACCCGACAGAAGGAGATGGTCCGCCTCGGCGAGGGGGAATTCCTCCATGGTATCCTGCTTCCGGAAGCGGTGGAACGGGCGGTTCTTGTCGCCAAAAAATTTGTTGCACTGGCACGGGGGTTCGGAGCGGACGAGATCCACGCGGTGGCAACCTCTGCCACCCGCGAGGCGCGCAACCGGGATGCCTTTTTAAAGCGCCTGCAACGGGAGGCGGGTCTTGATGTGCGCGTGATTTCGGGCAAGGAGGAAGCGCGCCTGATTTACCTCGGCATATCGAGCGGCGTCGAGATCGGATCGCAGACGGCTTTGTTCGTCGATATCGGCGGCGGAAGCACGGAGATCATCGTCGGCGACCAGCACGGGCATAGACTGCTGCATAGTCTCAAACTGGGGGCGATCCGTCTCAGCAACCGGTATTTCGGACCTGAGGATACGGGTCCCGTGACCGACGAACGCTACCGGCAGATCTGCGGGTATGTGCGAAATGCTCTCATGTTTCCGGTGCAGCAAGCCCGTCAGGAAGCGATTGCTCTTGCCTTCGGCAGCTCGGGCACCATACAGAATCTCGCCGAGATCGCGTGCCAGATGCGCGAGAAAGGGGAGAGGCGGTTTCCGCCGTCCACCATCACCCATGATGAATTACAACGGATCATCGCACGGCTCCGGGCAGTTCCGCTCGAGGAACGGAAACAGGTTCCCGGGATCAACCCGGATCGTGCGGATATCATCGTAGCCGGAGCGGCGATCCTCGACACCCTCATGGGCGAGCTGGGGATAGCAGAGATGCGGGTGAGCGGGCGGAGCCTGCGAGACGGACTTTTTGTTGATTACCTCTCGAAAATGCCGGGATCTCCCTACACCCGGACGCTATCGGTTCGTACCCGCAGCGTGCGCATGCTGGGCCACGCGTGCCGCATCGACATCCCCCACGCCGAGCACGTCACCCGTCTGGCCTGCGATCTTTTCCACAGCGGCAGGATGATCGGACTGCACGATCTCGGGGAAGGGGAGCGTGAGCTGCTGGAATATGCCGCATATCTGCATGATGTCGGCCAGTTCGTCTCGTTTTCGGGACACCACCTTCATTCAAAGTATCTTATCGAAAACGCCGGGCTCCTCGGGTTCGACGACCACGAGATCACGCTCATCGCCTCCATCGCCCGCTACCATCGGAGGAGAACCCCGCGGAAGAAAGATGACGCCTTCAACGCGCTCGATAACGAGCGCCGGCATACCGTCCTTGTGCTCTCCACGTTCCTCCGGCTTGCGGAACACCTCGATCGGAGCCATGCCGGGCTGGTCACCGGGGCGCGGTTTACCGGCATTACTACCGGAAAGGTCTCGCTCGAGGTAACCTGCCGCAAGGACTGCTCACTTGAGGCCTGGGCACTCGAATCCGATGCCGGGGCCTTTGAAAAAGTGTTCTGCCGCAACCTCGAGACATCGTACAGGATCCTCGGAAATGAACGGGACACTGCCTGAAGGGGGATGCGAGGGGGCCCGGGATCTAGGGTGCCGGTTCTTCTTCCATGATGAGGTGGTTGATGGTGACCTCGCAGATATCTGCGGAATAGTCGCCGATCCTGCGGATGCTGTCGGATATATGGACGATAGAGATAGCTACCTGCGATTCGTATTTGAGAGCACGGGTGCTGATCTCCTTGCACAACTCTTCAAGTTTCCTGCCCATCTGGATTGTGTCGTTTGCCTTCCGGAGATCTCCGCGCGAGAATGCGTCCATGCTGTTGTTGAATATGCAAAGAGCACAGTTGCTGGCTTCTTCGATTGCAGTGCAGAGTTCCGCATTTTCTGTCTTTCCGATCAGCGCAAGGGCATTGTAGGCAATGCGCGTGCCGTGGTCGGCGATGCGTTCGACGATCCTGCCGATCAGGAAGTACTCCTCGGCCATGCTCACGGAAATGTTCATCTTCCGGGAGAGGTTGATGTCGCCGACGATGAGGTTGTTTTGCCGTGCAATCAGCCAGTGGAGGCGGTCGACATCGGTGTCGCGGGAAATGACGTCTTCAGCGAGCGCCCTGTCGCCCGTCTTCAAGGCCGTCACGGCATCTTCGTGCATTCCCTTGACAATCACCGACATCCTTCGCAGGGTGTTGTCGAAGGGCATCTCCGAGGGGTTGAGGAGGTCCTTGATGACGATGGCGGTCTCGGTCTCCTCCACAACCTCCTGCCCCACAGCGTTGCTGGTGAACGCACGCACCAGTCCGAGGACAAAGGGCGGGAGGCGTGCGTGCGCCCATATCCTGATGGTGTCATAGCCTGCGATATAGGCCCCGATAAGGCACCTGAGCAGGAAGGTCTGGTCGGTGGACGCTGTGACTTCGAACTCCCTGACCTTCTGGATCTTTTCCCCCTTGATATTGGGAGTGACCAGCAGCGTGCCGTCGCGCTGGACGATCAGGCCGACGGGATCATTTTTCTGGATTTTTGTCTGTTTAATCCAGGTTTTTGGTAAAGACACTATATAGGAGGACCCGCCGCTGATCTGGACTTTTCGAATTTCCATATTACAGGGTTCGTTTTTTATTCATGGTATATATGTAATATGATTCTCTATCGAACTATAGGAGGACTGGGGAGATCTATGTTATCATTCGAGTAAACCTTTATATCTGGCTTCCGATTTCTATTCGGTGAACGAGCAGGTATGAAAAACCGAGTTTCCAGTCTATTGACTGTCTCTCTGGCGGGAATTGTGCTTCTCGCTGTGGTATTGTGCGGATGTGTGAGTGATCAGGATAGTGCCGGGTCTCCTGACTCCGGTGCGACCGGCACCCTTGCGATCACCGGGTCGACGACGGTGCTCCCCCTTGCGGAGAGGGCTGCAGAGGCGTTCATGGACGCCAACACCGGGATTGACATCCTTGTGAGCGGCGGAGGTTCCAGCGTCGGCGTGCAGGCGGTCGGCGAGGGCACTGCCGATATCGGCATGGCGTCCCGCGACCTCAAGGACGCCGAGATGGAGCGGTACCCCGACCTCGTGCAGCACGTGGTTGCGAAGGACGGCATCGCATTGATCATCAATAATGAGAACCCCGTGGAGAGCCTGACGGTGGAGCAGGTGCGCCTGATCTACACGGGCGGGATCACCAACTGGAACGAGGTCGGCGGCAGTGACGCAGACATCGTCGTCGTGGGCCGGGACAGTGCGTCCGGCACCCGTGCTTCCTTCGAGGATCTCGTGATGGACAAGCAGGAGTTCGTGGCGACCATGCTCGAGAAGAACTCGAACGGTGCGGTCCAGCAGACGATCGCCGGCACGCCGGGCGCCATCGGCTATGTCGGTCTCGGCTACGCCGGCGGGACGGTGAAGGGTGTTTGGATCGATGTCGGGGGCACGGCGGTCGAGCCTTCGGCTGAGAACGTCATCGCGGGCACCTACCCGATCGCCCGTGAACTGAACATGTTCACCTGCGGCGAGGCGACCGGGCTTGCGGCAGCCTATATCGACTATATCCTCAGTGATGAGGGCCAGGCGATCGTCGAGGATGAAGGCTTCGTGCCGGTCTCGTGAGTATGGGGTGCCGGGTTATGCGGAACACGAACCGTGAGGGTCAGGGCCCTTCCGGTTCCATTGAAATATTTGTAGTATTCCATGAGCGATCGAACGCCTGATTCCAGGAAAGCCGGATATTTGTGGACACGCTGGCTCCCGTCCGGGAGCATGACGGGTTTGTGGGAAATCCTTATTCGGGGTTTGTGGTTTTGCACTGCGATCGTTGCGGTCGTCGCTGTATTCTTCATCCTGTTCTTCCTTGTTCGGGACGCCGGGCCCATATTTTCGGCGGTCGGCCTTGAAACCTTTCTCGGGGGGGCGGTCTGGAACCCAACGGGATCGCCTCCCGCCTACGGGACCTTTCCCCTCATCGCCGGAACACTGCTGGTGACGCTCGGCGCCATGCTCTTTGCCACGCCTCTCGGGATCGGCAGCGCCCTCTATTTATCCGAACTGGCATCCGGCAGGGTGAAGGCGGTGGTCAAACCGGCGATCGAGCTCCTTGCCGGCATCCCTTCCGTGGTCTTTGGTTTTTTCGGTCTCGTCGTGCTGACGAACTGGATACGGGTCGGGTTCGATGTCCCCAGCGGTGAGAGCTGGCTCGCGGGGTCGATCCTCCTCGGCGTGATGGCCCTTCCGACGATTATCAGCGTGTCGGAGGATGCGATCAGTGCGGTGCCGCGTGAATTCAAGGAAGGATCGCTCGCCGTGGGGGCGACCCACTGGCAGACCATCCGCGGGGTGATCGTGCCGTCCGCCCTCTCAGGCATCACGGCTGCCCTCATCCTCGGGATGGGCCGGGCGATCGGGGAGACGATGGCGGTGATGATGGTCACCGGCAATGCAGCAATCATTCCCGATCCCGTGTTCGATGTGCTCTCCCCGGTCCGGACGCTGACCGGGACGCTCGGTATCGAGATGGGCGAGGTGGCGGTGGGCAGCGCCCACTACCACGCGCTGTTCGGGGTCGCAATGGTGCTGCTCGTCATCACGCTTATCGTCAACGTCTGTGCGATGCTTATCACGGAGCGCCTCAGGGAGAAGACGACCGCCTCTGCAGCAGCCCGCCACCGTATCCTCTCTGCGGAGACGGCAGAGCGGCTCCTGCGTTCTTCGGGCCTTCTGGTGATCGCACTCCTCGCGGGTGTCCTGTGGGTTGTTGCCGGTCCTTGCACGACACTGATCGCCCTTGCCGCACTGGCGGCTGTGTATGGAATACGGGAGCGTATCTCCCAGCGCCATGTGCAGCACGTTGCATTCGGGTTCATTTTCATCTCCATACTTATCGTGCTCCTTATTCTCGGCATCATTCTCTACGATATCATTTCCCACGGCCTTCCGGCGCTCTCGTGGGAGTTCCTCACCCAGCCGCCACGGAACCTCGGGCGCGAAGGGGGGATATTTCCTGCGATCATCGGGACGCTGTACCTCGTCGGCGGGGCGATCCTCGTTGCCCTTCCCATTGGCGTGGGCGCGGCGATTTATCTGACCGAATACACGAGGGAAGGACCCGTCACGAAGATCATCCGGTCCGGTGTGGACCTCCTCAACGGCACCCCCTCCATTGTGTTCGGCCTGTTCGGGTTCGCATTCCTGGTGTTGTTTCTGGGATTCGGCGTGTCCCTTCTCGCCGGGCTGATCACGCTGGGGCTGATGGTGCTTCCGACCATCATCCGGACCACCGAAGAAGCCCTCCGGAGCGTCCCCGATGCCCTTCGCGAAGGGAGCTTCGCGCTCGGCGCAACAAAATGGCAGACGATACAGCGGGCGGTCCTTCCCCCCGCCCTGCCGGGCATCCTCACCGGCACAATCCTGAGTATCGGGAGAGCCGCAGGAGAGACCGCACCGATCCTGTTTACCGCAGTTGTCTTTTCACGGCGGTTGTTGCCGGGATCGCTGTCGGATCCGGTCATGGCCCTCCCCTACCACCTTTTCATCCTCTCGACGAACGTCCCCGGTGCAGAGCAGAACCAGTACGGCACCGCGCTGGTTCTCCTGCTCCTTGTAATCGGGGTATATCTTGTGGCAATCGTCATACGCAGCCACTACCGCAAGACCGTAACATGGTGAACCGCATGCAGGAAAACGGCGCAATTCTCTCAACACGGGATCTGAACCTCTACTATGGCGAAAAACATGCCCTGATCGACGTATCCATCGACATCAGGCCGAACACCGTCACCGCGCTCATCGGCCCGTCGGGCTGTGGGAAGTCCACGCTGCTCCGCTGTTTCAACAGGATGAACGACCTTGTCGGTGGAGTCAGGACTAACGGCGAATGTCTTTTTAAGGGCAAAAACATCTATGCAAAGGAGGTCGACGTTGTGGGGCTGCGCAAGAAAATCGGGATGGTGTTCCAGAAGCCCAACCCCTTTCCCAAGTCGATCTACGAAAACATCGCCTATGGCCCCCGTATCCACGGCATCAAAAATAAAAAGGCGCTCGACGAGATCGTTGAGAAGAGCCTGAAATCCGCGGCGCTCTGGGACGAGGTCAGCGACCGCCTGCACGAACCGGCGATGGGACTTTCCGGGGGCCAGCAGCAGCGCCTCTGCATCGCACGCACGCTTTCGGTGGAACCCGAGATCATCCTCATGGACGAACCCTGCTCTGCGCTCGATCCCATCGCCACATCGAAGATCGAGGATCTGATGATCGAGCTGAAAGAAAATTACACCGTCATCGTGGTAACGCACAACATGCAGCAGGCGGCACGCGTCAGCGACGAGACCGGTTTCATGTATCTTGGAAAACTGGTCGAATTTGGTGATACGGTGCAGATCTTCGAACGGCCCCGGGAGGAACTGACCAACAATTACGTGACCGGAAGGTTCGGGTAGGGAAGAAGCATGGTCGAAAAATTCTACGAAGAACTGGATGAGCTGAAGGCGGAAATCCCAATGTTCGGTGCGTTCGCCATCGGTATGCTTGAAGACTCGATAAAAGCGCTGAAAAACCAGGATCTGGGGCTTGCGGAGGAAATCCGGGAAAGAAAAGCCAATCTTGCGGCGCACCACACCCGCATCGAGGAGGAAGCGCTGCGAATTCTCGCGCTCTACCAGCCGATGGCAAAGGATTTGCGGGTCATCGCCTGTATCAACCAGACGAATTACTCACTGTACCGGGTGGGAAGGATCGGCTGGGATATCGCCAAGCTCTCCATGTACGTGGCGGGTCAGCCGTTCATCGAGAACCTCCAGAATATTTTCTATATGGGCGATCTGGTGGTCGCCATGCTCAGGGACGTGATGGAGGTGTATGAGAGCAACGCCATCTCCTCGCTGCTCGGGCTCTCCAAACGGGATGACGTGGTGGACAATCTCCGGTCATCCATCTTCCGCGAGTGCCTGACCTACATGATGGAGGACAACCGAAACATCCCGCGGTGTATCGATTACATCTCCGTCTCCCGGCACCTCGAACGCGCCGGCGATCATGCCTGCCTCATCGCCGAAAAGATCTATTACATGAACACCGGAGAGCGGGTGGAAATCCGCTGATGTGTGCGGAATTCCTGCACCGCTGCTCATATCTTTTTTTGCTTCATGCGCACCGTACGCAGCCTGTTGATGGCCGCGGCAAGCTCGAACGGCCTGAACGCGGCATAATCGCCTGCAGGCTGCGGGCCAATCGCATCGAGCCCGTGCTCCCGGATTCGCGCCGCCACGCTGTGCACCACGTCTGAGAGCGATTTTTGGCCGTCCATCAACGAGACGGCACAATGGATGGCATCGCCGATGGCGTTGGTCTGGCTGATTTCGACCAGCTGCTCGACCGCCGCAAGATCGATGGTGTGGGTACCGAAGGCGATAGTGTGCATCCCCTTCGGGGAGATCTTCACCTCGCGCCTGCCCCTGCTGGGGTCGAAGCTGCCCGGGAGGGGGATTCTCTCCCGGAACGCGCCGAACAGGTCGCCTCCCTCCGCAACCCGTTCGGCCCGGTAGCGTTCGGCGATGGCGTGCGCATCCCCGGTGCAGTCGCGGGCGATGTACTCGTCCATGCAGATCACGCATCCCGCCACATCGAAGTAGTCCCCCGAACCGCCGATGACCAGCACCGTTGAGACACCGCAATCGGAAAAGATCTGTGCCACCTTGTCGATGAACGGGGTGATGGGCTCTTTTTCCTTTGCGATGAGCTCCTGCATCCGGTGATCGCGGATTATGAAGTTGGTCGCCGAGGTGTCTTCGTCGATGAAGAGCGCTTGTGCGCCGATTTCGAGTGCCTCCATGATATTTGCCGCCTGCGAGGTGCTGCCGCTGGCGTCGTCTGTCGAGAATGCCTGCGTGTCCTGCCCGAAGGGGAGGTTGCTGATGAAGGGCGAGATATCGACCTTTTCGATCCTGCGCCGGTCCTCCGCACGGATCTTGACCGATGAAGGGTTGCTGACCACGAATTCCCTGCCGTCCCCGGGTATGTGGTTGTAGATGCCCCGCTCGAGGGCGTTGAGCAGGGTCGATTTGCCGTGGTAGCCCCCGCCGGTGATAAGGGTGATGCCTGCGGAAATCCCCATCCCCTGTATGGTCCCGCGATTGGGCAGCTCGAATTCGTGCATCAGCGACGGCGGCGAGGTGAACGGCACCACGCGGGGTCCGGTCATGGCGCGGTCATCCACGCCGCTCGCACGCGGCAGCACGGACCCATCGGCGACGAACGCGATCAAGCCGGACCGGCCGATGCATGCCCTGAGACAATCCGCATCCTCGTTGACCTCGATATGGCGAACGAGCGCGGCGTGATCAAGGCTTTCATACAGGAGCGATGCTTCGACGATTGCGGGGATGTCCTCGAGCAGCATCGCTTCTGCCTGCCGTCCGGCGATCGTCCGCCCTCTCGCCGGCAGCCCCGCCACGAAGCGCGCTTCGAGCACGCCCTCTCCGAGGAGCACCGACGTGCGCTCGAGGATCTCCTGGCCCGGCCGGTCGATGGCGATCAGGCCGCTTTTTCCGCTCCCCCGTCTCCTCGAGCCACGGTTCTCTGCCGCCGTTGCGAACCGGCGGGTGAGGAAATCGCAGAGGGCTGTTTCCCTGCTCCCGGTTGCATGGGTTTCGGGTGGAAAGCCGGCTCCATCGAGGGGGAGTTGCACCCGCATCCTGCTGGGGGCGGCGAAGGGGTCGCCCTGGACGCGGTCGATGATCAGCGTCAACGACGGGAATGCAAAGACGCCTCTGATCTCCCGGTACGCCTTGTAGCCCCGCCCGTCGATGCGGCGCAGCTGATTTCTCAGGTCGTCGTCGCTTTTCATGCGTATCGTGGTGGTCTTTACCCGGCGTCCTGCCGGGTCTTTGTGCGGTGCACGCTGCGCCGCCGCGAAGGTGATTGCACTTCCCGTATCGCCATGCTCTCCCGGGTCAGGCGTATCCGGTGATTTCGTAGTTGATTTCGGTGGTGTTTTCCGCGCACTCCTCCCCGTATATCAGGACCTCTTCGATGCGCTTTTTGAGAAGCGCCGGGTAAATGGCTCCCACCAGCTCGGAGACGGGTTTTCCCCCGCAGAAAAACTTGAAGGTCGGGGTTCCCCGCACGCCGTAGCGCTGGAGGGTCCATGGATTGGCCGCAACATTGAGCCGCACGAATTTCACCCTGCCCTCGTACTCACCGGCATATTCACGAAAATAGGGCTCCATTGTCCTGCAGTGGGCGCATGTCGGACTGTAAAACATTGCGACAACCGGCATCTCGCTTTTTTCCACGCTCGCTTCCCAGTCTTTGTCGGTGAGTTCGGGCACCTCCGCATCACTCATAGAACGTCCTCTGTGTGGTTCTTCTCGTGACTTCCCTTATACTTTCCCTGCGGATCGCGATGGCGCAATCTATGTATACCATTTCCGCGTATCCATCATTTGTTTTTCCGAGGCGAAAACGAGGTGAATATATGGAAGGCATCCGGTTTCCAGCGATTACGGCATCATCCCTGGAGAGCACGGACGTCACCCTCCCCGATGCGGTGCGGGGAAAGGTGGCGCTCATCGTCATCGCCTTCGAGCGGGCGGCACAGAGGCAGATCGATTCATGGGTGGAACCGTTCGAGGCGAAATTCAAAAACAACCCGGGCGTGGTCGTGTACGAGGTGCCGATGATCGATTCAGGCGTCTGGCGCATGATGCGGGGGATGATCGATGCCGGGATGCGTGCCGGCATCCCTGAGCGGCGCCATGTCTTTGTTATGACCTACTATGAATCTTCCGGACCCTACCGGGAGGCACTGGGGATGGATGACCGTTCTCGTGCCTACCTGTTCCTGCTTGACCGGGAAGGAACCATCCGGTGGAGCGCCAGCGGGTATGCATCGCCGGAGCAGTCCCGCGCCCTGATCGAGACCGCATCGTCTCTTCTTGCGCCGGTGGCGGCGTCGCCGTGATCGGTCGAACGCTGGTCTCGAAACGCTCCCCGGGGCGTTCAGGGTGTGATCATACCGGCAAGCATATCACCTGCATGGTATGGGTTCGCTGTACATTTCCGGCCACTGGTGCGGGGATCAGGATTGCCGCCACAACGGATGCGGAAGGACGAGATGTCTCGCGTACAGAATCAGAGCGGGACTCAGCGTCTCGAAAATCCTCTCTGGAGCGCTCCGGGCCATCGTAATTGCCAGCTTCATCGATCTCTCGGTGAGCCTGATCAGGAAAAAATGCTGCCCGCTTCATTCAAAAAAAGAAGTAAATCAAAGATTTTTGAGTGCCACGATGTCCACCACGCCGGTGAGCTTCCAGATATTGGAGCGTTCCTCGGCGGTGATCGCATCGACGGGTTCATCGGGCTGGTGGCCGAGGGCGGCGAGGATATTGGTGGAGAGATTGCGCTCTTCGATCAAATCCACAAACTTTTTCCTGACGATCTTTTTGGTGATGGCGTCCTCCTCCTGCACGAGGTACCCCTGCATGGTCACGAAGGTATAGCAGGAGAGATCGCTCGAATACTTCTCCACCTCGACGGAGACATACGGATGTTTTTTAAAGAGGTCGTTTTTCCGTCCGTACTTGGTGGAGAGGAAATAGAGGAACTTGCCGTCGAATACATAGAGGAAGGGGGCGATATACGGGTATTTTTCCCCCTGGAACGCGATCCTGCAGACATACCCTTCATCGATCAGCCGGTCATACTCCTGTTTTTCCATGCGGGGGATTTTCACGATTTCCAATCCTATCACATCCTGATATGAAGTCCGTAGATCCTGCCTTGACATAAACGTTTCCTAGAGAAAAGAAGTGGATTGCGGATTCCCGTCTATTCTCCCCGTTCGAAGCCAGGATCCGGCGTTCCGGGGGTGCCTTGTGCTGCTACTCGATAATTTCGACGCCTTTCCAGTGGGCGATGTACCCGGCGATCTCCCCCGCCTGGGGTTTTGGATTGGTATATGACCACGCAGCATCGACATTTTTCTCTCCCCCGACTGTGATGGTATAGTAGCGGCAGTGCCCTTTCCACGGACAGACCGACCTGCTCTCGGTGGGGGTAAGGTACTCCATGTTCACTGCGTCAGGCGGGAAATAGTGGTTCCCCTCTATCATGAATGTCGCATCGCTTTCGGCAATCACGGCCCCCTTCCATATTGCTTTGACCAGTTCGCACACCTCCTCTCACCACCCCCTGATGTGGCGGCGATCCTATATGAGCCTGTGGGGCACATAAAGGCTTCAAACTGCGGATGAATGCGGCGCTGGGATCGATCGCACAAAGTACCGGTTCGGGCGGCAGCCGCCGCCGTCTATGTTCGCCTGCGCAGGCCCACGATCAGGAGATATTGAGCCTCATCATCTGTTCGAACCACCTCGCCGTCTCCCGACGGGGGCAGGCATCCCCCGGCGGCAGCGGGAGGTTTGTCCTCGGGCCCGGTGATCCGATCCCTCACACGGAGGCTGGTTCCCCGTCCGCACGGTCCCGGCCGGTTATTTGGCGTCTCGTTCGCCTATCGAGCCGGAAGCACCGCATGGCTTCCCGTGACGAATCTCGCTCCACGACCAGCGCAGGATAGAGCGTAGTGCACCCGCGAGGCGCTGCGACGGCTCATTACCGGTCACAGAAAAGCTCCTGCTCCGGGAGCAGTCAATGGCGTCCCTCCACGGTACCCGGCGTTTCAACGTTTGCCACCCTGGTTCCCACGACGGCAGGGAGCATGTGCAGGTTTCATTACCGCCGGGAGCAGATCTATTGGCCGGTGTGAAAGCAGATCCGGACCTCTCTCAAATCATCAGTTCAGAGGCTCACTTCATTGCTACCATCGGAGCCACCGGACTGGCCCCGGATCGAGTTTTCCAGTTTCAACGCCTGGTCCTTTCGTATTATGCGCACTTCGGCCGGGATCTCCCGTGGAGAGAAACGAACAATCCGTATCACATTCTTGTATCGGAGATCATGCTCCAGCAAACGCAGGTCGCCCGTGTTCTCCCGAAATATCATGAATTTCTCGAAGCATTTCCCGATGTTCAAACGCTTGCCGCCGCACCGCTGGGAGATGTCCTTGCCGTGTGGCAGGGGATGGGCTATAACCGCCGGGCGATTGCCCTGCAGCGCACGGCGAGAATTCTTGTCGAGCAGTATAATGGCGAGCTTCCCCGGGATAGAGCGATCCTCGTACAGTTGCCGGGAATCGGCAGGGCAACGGCATCGGCCATCGTCGTTTACGCTTTCAATACACCTGCGATCTACATTGAAACCAATGTTCGACGGGTCATAATCCATTTCTTTTTCCAGGACCGATCCGGTGTAAAGGACTCCGAAATTGAACCCATCGTTCAGAA
>DSDF01000048.1 GCA_011048835.1 Methanoculleus sp.
CACTCCCATATCCCCTCCGGCATGGGAGGGATTGGCAAGGTCGTCATCGGTGATCAGGGTGAATGTGCGGATATCATAGGCGGTCATCTGCCTGCCCGTCCCCGCAAAGTCGGAGACGGCACCTTCAAATGCCGTGCGCATTGCGCACTCGAATGCTTCCCGTTCGCTGTGTTTTTCCTGTGAAGGTGATGCCTCTCCTCTGTAAGCGCCGAACCGGTCCATAAGCGAGGGCGAGTCGATGGCGATTCTCGCATGCAGCCACGTGCGACCGTTCTGATCCTGGGCTGTGTCCGACATTGCACCGCCTTGGGCGGGGGCGGCGCTTCCCGCCGCCAGCCCTGTCACCATGCACACCAGGATTGTAACCGCAATTAAGCGATATGGCGAGAAAAACCTGGTATGTGGGGTATTTTTTGGTAAGGATTGTTGAAAAACTGGTCGTTTCATCCGGTGCATTATTGGTTATCAATAATAAAAAAGTTTATGAAGTGTAATCATGAATCCGGCTGCGGAAAAGCTTCTTTCTCCTTAAGCCTTCCACCCGTCAGTGGGCATAATTACCTTTAAATTTGAAAACACCGTCGAGGATGTATTTCATTATCTCAAAGTATAATATATTTTCTTTAAGATATCTATCTCTCCCGCACCCTGACATAAAAACCCGCCCCATTCCCGTTTTGCCGGACTCCATATCTCCCGGAGTTTCAAGAATGCTGAAAAATAAGTTTCATATAAAGTGAAAACGAAAGATGATGAGAGGTAGTTCGTAATGGGTTCACAGACTGATATTGTCTATTCGTACGCAGAACGCTCCTTGCGCAAGGTGTATCCAGCGAGTGAAGGATGGTTAATCCAGCGTCAGACTGTTGCGGGAAATTCTGCTCCCAAGTTCCAGATTTCGAGGAAAAACAGGGGTAGTTCCGAATCTGCCATCGCCGCGGTTATTATGAATACCCGGGTGGCAGCAGGCGATCTCGGTATCTTTTCCTCCGGTATGGAGTCAAACGGTGCTGGAAAGATCGCAAAAAAACTGGTCATTATCCCCGAAGGTGCAGACGTTTCCTCCGTTCCGGATGAATTCGCTATCATCGAACTGAAGGGGTTTGCCTGCAAGGACAACAAAATCGTCTGGTGGAAACGCAACAATTTCATCGAAGCGCAGAATGAATAATTCCGAATACCTTTTTTGATTTTATGGCATCCTATGGTGCCTCGAAAAATTGTCCGGGCGCGGTGGACGGGTGCGCGTCACGCCGCGCCGGGCATGGAATCGGCATAGAATGCGGAGATGGAGTGAATGGTTCGAACATTTCGCTTTGAGAAAGAGGGTGTGCAGGGACTGCATGAAGCGCTGGCCGATGAGGATCCGAAAGTGCGCCAGATGGCGGCAGTCCTGCTCGGCCAGACCGCCACTGCGGCGCATATCGAAGGGCTGGTTGACGCGCTGCATGATCCGGACAAACAGGTGCGTGCCTGTGCGGTCGAGGGGCTGGTCGGCATCGGTGCACGGGGGGTACCTGCCCTCATCGCTGCACTGAACGATGAACAGTGGGTGGTGCGCTATCGCGCGGCCGAAGCGCTGGGAAGGATCGGCGACGAGGCGGGTCTTTCATCCCTTGAACACGCGCTCGGCGATGAAAAAGACCATGTGCGCTACATGGCCGCCAAGGGGCTGGAACGGTATGCGCGGCCGTCATCGGTGGATGTTCTCGCGTCCTGCCTCGAGGATGAGAACGAGTATGTCCGAACACGGGCCGTACGAACGCTCGGCGCAATCGGGGGGGCACGCGTATATGCCCTGCTCAGGGCGCGGCTTACAAAAGAGCAGCACCCGGAGGTTCGAAAAGCGATTGCCCGGGCACTCCCCCCCGGCTCGTCGTGAGCCTTTCACGTGACCCGCACCACGACCACCGTGATGTTGTCCGCGCTCTGCTGCCGCAGCGCCTCCCGGACGAGGTGGGCAGCCGCGTCGCGGGGGGACAGACGGGCCGCGATCTCTGCGATTACCCGCGGCCTGAGCGTGTCGTGCAGTCCGTCGGTGCTGAGCACCAGCGTGGTATCCTGCAGATCTTTCTCGTAGATATCGGGAAGCACCGATTCATGGAGACCAAGCGCTTTTTCAACAATATGCTTTTGCGGGTGGGCAAATGCTTCGTCTTCTGATAGAACCCCTCGGTCCACCAGAGTCTGGACATAGCTGTGGTCCTTTGTGTGCCAGACGCCTTCGCCTGATGCGATGGTCGCTCTGGAATCACCTGCCGTCCCGATCGTGCAGTGGCCGGACGGCTCGACGATTGCAGCAACGAGCGTGGTTGCTGCATTCAGCCCGCGAGACCTGTTGTAGGAAATGATGTCCGTGTTGGCCCGGGAAAACGCCTCCCTGAGGATAGCGGCGGGCGCCCGGTGGGTCGCACCCCTGGCGGCGGTCTCGCCGAGCGCGGTCACCGCCAGGCGGCTTGCCACGTCTCCCGCCGCATGCCCCCCGAGCCCGTCCGCAACGGCGAAGATGGAGAGGGGGCCCTGCTGGTCGATATAATACGCATCCTCGTTCTTCCACCGCTTTCCCTGCTCCGTCATCCCGAAATACTCAACCGGCATTGCGCGTACCCCCGCTTGCCCGCACCCGTCAGGAGTGCCCCTGTGAAAAATCATTTGCTGCGGGTGATGGAAAACCCCTGTGCAGCCCTTCCCGGCGCGCGTACTCAAGTGCATACTGATACTCCTCGTCGGTGATCTCGCGCATCAGTTCCGGGACGCTGCTGAATGTTGACCTAGGCCAGCGGTACTGGTCCATGATGTTGACGTACGAATCCTTCGATATCTCGCGGGCGACAAAGCGCATCACTCGCTCGGTGGCGGCGAGGTTTCCGGGGAGCACGAGATGGCGGATGAGCAGTCCCTTTCGTGCAAGCCCCCCGGTGATGGCAAGGTCGCCCACCTGCCGGTGCATCTCCCTGATGGATGCCTGCATCGCCTCCACGTAGCCCGGCGCATGCGAGAGGGCCTGCGCCACCTCGTCGCGTCCGTACTTTGCATCGGGCATGTAGATGTCGACCACCCCGTCCAGGAGCCTCAGCGTCTCCACCCGGTCATACCCTCCCGTGTTGTAGACCAGGGGGATACGCAGTCCCTCGCCGGCGGCCTGTGCGGTCGCGTCGAGGATCTGGGGGACGAAGTGCGTGGGCGTAACGACATTGATGTTGTGGCACCCCCGGTCCTGCAGGGCGAGCATGATGCGGCAGAGATCTCCACTGGTAACCTCAATGCCCCGTCCCAGCTGGCTTATTTCATAATTCTGGCAATATTCACACCGCATCGTGCAGTAGGTCATGAAAATGGTTCCCGAGCCATATCGGCCGACAAGGGGGGGCTCTTCTCCGAAATGCGGCCCATAGCTTGAGATCACCGGCGCATCGCCCGCCCGGCACCAGCCCCGCTCACCTTCGAGGCGGTTTACCCTGCAGCAACGCGGGCAGAGTGTGCACGAGGAGAGGATTTGCCGCGCCCGGTCGACCCGTTCCTGCAGTTCTCCCCGCCGGTGCAGGCGGATATACGAAGGCTCGACCGAAGTCTGCTCACCCTTCGGATCCATACCGGTACTCTCAATACCCTCATCGTGAATAATCTATGCTGATGAACAACAGACTTCCGGCAGCTCTCGGTGTACCTCTTCTGTTGTGTCTCCCCGTAAACATCTACGCGTTCGGCGGGCTGATCTGCGCGGGAGTCCAGTTCCCCCTCTTCCGGGTGCAGTATTCATCGCTGGGATGGAGTTTCATTACCATCGTCCGCGAATTCGAATATCTCACCGGCGGCGTTGTGGGAGGCAAAGCGGTGCCGTTCACGCTTGTATGGGGCATCGCCGTGCTCCTGATGGGAGGGTCGGTCCTCTCCATGCTCTCCTGGTACCGTACCGGCGCCGCGCGGCAAAAAAACACGGGTGGCATCTGTCTTGCCGGTTCAGCGGCATGCATGCTCATCGCCACGATGATCTACTACGGTCCTGCATTCTGCGGCGCCACGGGGTTTGCCGTGCCCGTGGGAATCCCGCTTCTGTTCGCCGTTGCATGGCTGCTGTGGGTGAAAAAAGAGAACGAGGATATCGACGTTCACCGGCGGGGGGAGGATGCCGGCGATGGGCAGAGCCGGTAGCACACGATATCCATGATGCCGTTTCGCACGTCGTAATAACTCTTCGCGATGTTGACGGGCGAGGGCAGCGGCACGGTCACCTCGAGAGATCCCATGCAGATGCGCACCGCATCCGCCTGAATGTCGGCATACGGCTCATTGGAGACTGTGGGCGGAATTTCCGCAGTGATATAGATGCACTCATCGCTTTCGATGAGTTCGTAGTCAAGTTCATCCTCTTCGGTGGTATCGAACTGGATGATCCGTGGCTCCTCTCCGGGACCGGTAATGATCGTGCATCCCACAAAGCGCGGGTGTTCGTCCAGTGACAGGTTATTAAGCAGCTCTTCCATCACCTTCGCAAGATTGCGAAAGGCGTCGTCATACGGATTCGTTGGCATATAGATCACGGACCTTGTAATAGGTGCCTGTTCGCACGATGATGCGTTGTTTCATCAGGTTGGTGAGCATCGTTCGCAGCTCCTCCTCACTGATGCCGGTAACCTCCTCCAGCTCTTCGAATCTCAGGTCAAAATTCGAGAGCGCGAGGATAAGGTTCAGCTCTGCCTCACTCTGTACTTTATCTTTACCATACTTCATCAGTTCATCGATCTTCTGCTCGATATCCTTCTCCAGCCCATCGAGAGTGGCGATCAGATTCTCCCTGGCGATCATCAATCTCTTCAGCATGTACAGGGAATTAAAAAATTTCCCTCCATTGCCAGATTCTGTGATCAGGGTGGGCACCGGTTCGTTGCGATCCTGCAGCTGGATGAGGATGTCGAAATCGCGCGAGAGGTAGTAGTATTTTCTCCGCCGTTCATCGCAGTGGCAGGCGAGGAGATGCTCCCGCTCCATCAGCTGAAGGTGCTCGATGACGGCCTTGGGACTTATCGTCAGGCGGTCGGATATCTCCGTCACAAAACAGGGCTTCTGTCTCAATAACTGGATTATCCTCCGCCGGTTCCGATTTCCAAGAATGTCAAGAAGGCGGGAGACCTCTTCACCATCCAGCATATTTACTTTATGTTAGGTGACCGAGTATAATAAAATTATGGTTCATGTCCCCTGGGGGACAGGGAATCCGTCTCAATCGAACAGCCGGTAGTTCGGCGCTTCGTCGGTGATGAGTATGTTGTGCGGGTGGCTCTCCGTCTGTCCGGAGGAGGTGATCCGTACGAATCTGCCCTTTCCCTTGAGATCGCGAATGGTCCCGCAGCCGGTATAGCCCATAGACGATTTCAGCCCGCCGATGAGCTGGTAGATCACGTCGGCGAGGTTGCCGACATAGGGGGTGGCTCCCTCGACACCCTCGGGGACATACTTGGTTCTCCCGATCTCCTTTTTCTGGAAGTAGCGATCGCTCGATTCCCCCCCGCTCATTACGCCAAGCGATCCCATGCCGCGGTACTGCTTGTACCGCCGCCCCTTGATCGCGATGATACGCCCGGGAGATTCATCGGTGCCGGCGAGCAGGCTTCCCAGCATGACCGTGTCCGCTCCCGCAGCAATTGCCTTGGCGATATCGCCGCTGTAGCGCACACCGCCGTCGGCAATCACCGGAACTTCGTGTTCTCCTGCCACTTCGGCAACGTTTGCCACGGCGGTGATCTGGGGCACCCCCACGCCTGCGACGATCCGCGTGGTGCAGATCGATCCCGGACCGATGCCCACCTTCAGCCCGTCCACGGTTCCGGCGAGAGCCTCTGCCGCCGGTTTGGTGGCGATGTTGCCGGCGACCACATCCGCTTTCACGCTCGCCTTGATCTCCTCGACCGCCTTCACCACCTTCATGTTGTGCCCGTGGGCGCAGTCCACGATGAGGGCGTCGGCACCGTTCTCGTCGAGAACCATGGCGCGGTTGAAATCAAAGGGGCCCACCGCAGCCGCCACCCTCAGTTTTCCCTCCCCATCGCGGTTTGCGTGGGGATACTGCCGTTTTTCGAGGAGATCCTGCATGGTGATGATGCCCAGCAGGCGGCGATCCTCATCGACCACCGGAAGGCGTTCCACCTTGTTGGTGTACATCACCTCGAGCGCCTGCTCCATGGTGATATTGGAATTCACGGTGATGGGTTCTCTGGTCATCACCCTGCGGATGTTCTCATGGCCGCGCGCCGGAACGATTCCCCTGAGATCACGGCGGCTCACGATCCCGATGATCCGGTCGTGCTCCATCACCGGCACGCCGCTGATGCCGTAGGCCTTCATGAGCCGGTCGACATCGTCCACGGTGGTATCGGCCTCCACGGTGAGCACATGATGCTCGATCAGATCCTCCGCCTGTTTGACCAGGGTGATCTCCTCGGTCTCTCGCTCGGGCGTCATGTTCCTGTGGATCACGCCGATGCCGCCCTGCCGTGCAAGGGCGATCGCCATCTGGGACTCCGTGACCGTATCCATCGCCGCAGATACCAGCGGGATGTTCACCGGGATATTCTTTGAAAACCAAGATGAGATTTCCGCCTCGTTCGGCTCCACGTATGATTCGGCAGGCTCCAGCAGCACATCGTCAAACGTGAGAGCCACCGGGATATCGAGTTTTTCAAGATACATACTTCACCTTATCATATTCAACGCTCTCTCGACGAGTTCCGGCCTGATTGCGTCTCCCCTGTCGCCGCCGCAGACCATCCCCCGCACGCCGATAATATCGGGGTTGATTTTCTTGAGCGGGTCGATGTCCTCGAATCTGAGCGATCCGGCAAGCGCCGTGGTGATTCCCAGCTCCTTGTTCATGGCGACGAATTTGTTGAGGCGGGCTTCGTCGAGGTACTCGAATACACTGCGTCCATCCTTGATGCCGGTATCGATCATGGCGACATCGGCTCCGGCGTCCGCGGCCAGAGGCGCCATCTCAAAGGGAGAAATCGTGTTCAGGCGGGTATAATCGGCGTAGCTCGCAATCACCACGTATTTTTCGGGGAATTCGCCCTTCACGGCTTTCACCACTCCTTCTATCAGCTCACGCGCCTTCTCGGCGCCATCGAACTTGAGCCCCACCTTGATATAGTCTGCGCCGGCGGCAGCCGCACCATATGCCGCCAGTGCTGCGCCCCCGGGCAAATAACTGAAGTCACCGATTGCCGCACTCACCGGTTTGTCAGTCAGTCCTTTGATGGCGTGGATCACCCACGGATAGTTCGCGCCCAGCGAACCCTCGGACGGTTTTTTGACATCGATAATATCAGCGGCAAGAGCATCTCTGGCTTCTTCAATACTGCTGGGGCTGACCAATAATTGCATAACTCTTTTTGGTCATTTCCCCTAATAGTGATTGCGCAATAAGATATGGACCTGATTCTGGCACTTGATTTGATGGGCGGCCTCGTGGTGCACGGCAGCAGGGGCCTGCGGTCGACCTATCGTCCGCTCACATGGGGCATTGCGTCTTCGGCCGACCCGGTGGCGTATGTCCGTGAACTGCAGCCCCGGGACCTCTATATCGCCGATCTCGACCGCATCGTGGGAGCGGGATCGCACGATCAGGCGATTCTTGACTGCAGCCAGATGGTTGACCGCTGCTTCGTCGACCGGGGGATCCGGTCACCGGGCGAGGCGGTGGGCGCAGGGAGTATTGTCCCGGTCATCGGCACCGAGACCGCCGGGGATGATCTCATGGCATACGAGGGCGGGTTTTTGAGCGTGGATATCATGGACGGACGAGCCATCCCGCAGGGCGATGACCCCCTGCACCTGCTCGGCGTTGCCGATGAGGGGCATTTCGACGGCTGCATTATTCTCAATCTCGGGTCGGTGGGCACAGAATCGGGCATCCCCTCCCTGCCCCTCGAGGAGATGCGCGCGGTCTTCTCCCGCACCCTTCTTTTTGGTGGGGGAGTGGCCTCGCTCGACGATCTCGGCCTTCTTGCCGATTTCGGATTCGACGGGGCGATCGTCGCCACCGCAGTGCACAGGGGCGCGATCCCCCTCGAGCTGATCCGGAGGGGACGGTTCTGCTGATCAGCATCGAGGGCATCGACGGGTCCGGCAAATCGACGCTCATCCGGGATCTCGAGGTGGAACTGGCCGATCTCGACCCGGTTGTTACGCGGGAGCCCGGCGTCACCTGGGTCGGGGACGCGGTCCGCCGCGGCATCGCCGAGGAGATCGACCCTATCGCCGAAGCGCTCCTCTTCGTGGCCGACCATGCGGCGCACCTTGCTGCCGTGATCCGCCCGTCGCTCGCAGCCGGGCGGGTTGTGGTTTCGGACCGCTACAGCGATTCACGGTATGCCTACCAGGCGGTCACGCTCGCAGGGTGTCTTCCCGATCCGGTCGGATGGCTGCGAAGGGTTCACGAAGGATGGACTATCCGCCCCGATCGGACCTACCTGCTGGTCATCCCGGTGGAGGATGCCCTGCGCCGTCTGGAGGCCAGCGCCCACCGGGAGCATTTCGAGCAGGCCGATATTCTCGAGCGGGTGCAGCAGCACTACCTTGCATTTGCCGCCGAAGACCCGGAACGCTTCGTGATTGTCGACGCGATGAAGGAAAAAGAAGAGATAGTCTCGTTTGTTGCCGGTGATATCAGGCGGCACGCTGGATGGTCACGATCACGTCCTCGCCGATCGTGAGGACATCCACCGTCTCGCCCGCAACGGTGAACGCAAATTGCGGGGCAAAGCTATTTTCCGGCACCGCGATCTCCTCCCCGTCCACGAAAACGGTGGCGGGCGGATTGACGATCCGGTCTTCGGGGAGGGCGCGGACGGCCTCCATGAACCCTTTCGCCTTCTGCCGGAGGGCGGGGCCGATGACCGCCATGTTGAAGGAGATATCCTCGACCACGCGTTCGAGTCTCGGCTGTTCCGTCCGCCACCGGACTGTTGCATTGAGTGCTCGGGCGGCATCGCCGGAATCCTCGAGATCCTCCGGCGCGTAGACAGTCACCATGCCCAGCGGGGCGTTGAGCGCCATGCCGGCATCGTGCTTGTACCGCCTCACCTCGGAGACCACATCGACGAGAAGCTGCCCCTGCCCGAGGGCGCGCTCGTCTTCGTACACGAAGTCGACCCAGCGCTGGTCGTGCACGCTCTCGCCCTTGAGATGGGCATAGCACTCCTCAGCGTAGAAGGGGGCGATGGGTGCGAGCATGCGGCAGATGGCATCGAGGGTGATGGAGAGCGTCGCGATTGCGCTCTGTCTGCCGTGGTCGTCGGCGTACAGCCTTCCCTTCACGAGTTCGATGTAGTTGTCGGCAAGTACGGACCACGCAAATTCCCGGATCTCCTTCAGGGCACGGTCGAACTGGTAGGCCTCCATTGCCGCCGTGGTCTCCCGCACCGTCTCCGAGAGCCGGGCGAGCAGCCACCGGTCGGCAAGGGCGGTGGCGGACGCGTCTTCCGGCATTTTTTCAGGCAGCTGCATGAGCACGAACCGCGCGATGTTCCAGAGCTTGGTCTGGAATCGTGACGCCGCCACCACGTCGTTCCATGAAAACATGATATCCGAGCCGGTGGCGGCACCACCCGCGCTCCACTGGCGGAATGCATCGGCGCCGTACCTGTCCATGATCTCCTCGGGAGAGATGATATTGCCCCGGCTTTTGCTCATCTTGAACCCGTCGTCGCCGAGCACCATGCCGTTGATCAGGATCTCGTCCCACGGGTAGGTGCCGGTAAGAGCCACCGAGCGCAGGATGGTGTAGAACGCCCATGTGCGGATGATATCATGGCCCTGCGGGCGGAGCTGCGCGGGGAAGATGGCAGGAACGCCCGAGCCGTCCCACCCGGTGATAGTGAGGACGGAGATGGAGGAGTCCATCCAGGTATCGAGCACGTCCTCTTCCCCGACCACCTCCGATGCCCCGCATGCGGGACAGGGTCGGGAGGGGCGGGTCTCGGTCGGGTCGAGGGGGAGTTCGTCCTCCCCGGGAAGGATCATCTCCCCGCACTGTGCACAGAACCAGACCGGGATCGGCGTGGCGAAGACCCGCTGGCGGGAGATGCACCAGTCCCACTCCATCTGCTGGACCCAGTTCTCGAGGCGCATGAGCATGTGGTTGGGGATCCAGTCGATCTCCTTCGCCGCCTCGAGGATCTTCTCCGGGTGGATCCGCACGAACCACTGCCGCTCGCTGAGGATCTCGATGGGTGTCTTGCACCGCCAGCAGGCGCCGACGCGCTGGTCGAGCGGTTCCTGCTCTTTCAGGATGCCCTGCTCCCGCATGTCGACAAGAATCCGTTCCCTGCACTCTTTCGAGGTCAGGCCTGCGTACGGACCTGCGATCACGGTCATGTTCCCCTGGCGGTCGATTGCCTTGCGGAGATCGAGGTCGTGTTTCTTCCACCAGTGCACATCCGTCTTGTCGCCGAACGTACAGATCATGACCGCTCCGCTGCCGAACCCCGGATCGACCGCACCGTCTTCGACCACCGGCACTTCGTGGCCGAATATGGGCACCCGCAGTTTCTGTGCCCTGAGGGCCCGGTAGCGCTCGTCCTCGGGGTGCACCGCCACGCCCACGCATGCGGCGAGCAGTTCGGGGCGGGTGGTGGCGATCTCGACGCCGTCGAAATCAAAGTAGTTCAAGATGGTTGTGCGGTCTTCGTAGGCAACCTCGGCAAAGGCGATCGCCGTCTCGCAGCGGGTGCAGAAATTGACCGGGTGCTCGCTCTGGTAGATCTCGCCATCTTTGAGCATGCGTAAAAACGAAAGCTGCGTTTTTCCGTAGTACGCGGGCAGCATGGTGATGTATTCGTTGCTCCAGTCGGTGGAGAAACCGAGGCTGCGCATGGTGCGGCGCATCTTTTCAATATTGCCCAGCGTGAGTTCCCTGCACATTTCGCGGAACTGTGTCCTCGGAACATCGTTTTTCGTGATCCCGTGGATCTCCTCGACCTTCACCTCGGTCGGAAGGCCGTGGCAATCCCATCCCTGGGGGAACATGACATTATAGCCCTGCATTCGCCTGAATCTTGCGATAAAATCGATATAACACCAGTTGAACGCATTGCCGATATGAAAGTTGCCCGTCGGGTAGGGGGGCGGCGTGTCGATGATGAACCTGGGTTTCGATGAACCGGGGTCGAAATAGTTGGATTCATCCTTCCAGGCATTTTTCCACCGCTCCTCCACCTCGGCGAATTGATACTGTTTCGGGATTTCCTGTGCTGGAGCCATTTTATCAATGTTGTTCGCACGGCATCATATAGTGATCGCAATCTCCCCTATTTCGCCCTCTCATAAGGCTGCATTTTACACCTCTCCCGTCTTCCTGCGCTCAACGAACCAGAACACAATTAAGGGTTTATTCTGTACTACTTATGGAATGACGCGCAGGATCGGGTTGTGGCTGACGGCGGGTGCAACGATTGGTGGTATTCTCATCGCCCCCTATCTCCAGCCGCCCATCGTGCTTACGCTTATCACGATTCTCATCGCCGCAGTCCTCTTCCTCATCAGGAGAACCAAGTACCCGGCCATCGCCCTCACCATCATCGCCCTGCTCTATGGTGCCGGATTCCTCTCCCTTTTTGTATTTGCGGGGACTCTGGCCATCGTGGTCTTCGGGGAGGTCGCGGCCCGGCTTGCCGGGGACATGATGCGCCCGTCCCTCGCCTATATCGTTGCGGCGAGCATCGGGTCGGTATTTGTCATGGTGTATCTCGGCCATGCATCCCCCCTGATCCCCCTGATGGGTGTACTCGTCGGGGTGCTTCTCAAGTCGGCGCTGCAGGGCCGCTTCGATTCACTCATGATCGAGCACCTCGGCGTCGCCATGACCATGTTTCTCTTTGACGAGCTCAATTTCCAGGTCGACCTCATGCTTCTGTTCGCTGCGGTGATTATCGCCGCGAGCCTTGCCTACTTCTCGTATCGCTTCAAGGTGGCCGACATGAGCGGGCTGGTGAGCGCCGCAATCGTCGGCATAATCCTCATCGTGTTTGCCGATGTGCGCTGGTTTTTAATCATGCTCACCTTCCTCATCCTCGGTTCCGCGTGCACCCGTTTTCACTTCGAGCGCAAGATCGAGATGGGGGTTGCACAGTCGCACGGGGGCGTGCGGGGCTATTTCAACGTCTTCGCCAACGGGCTTGTCGGGGTCGCCGCTGCGGTGCTCTACGGTGTGTTCCAGAATGAACTTTTTCTGGCGTTGTTCCTGGGAAGCGTCGCTTCTGCTGCCGCGGACACCGTTGCCAGCGAGATCGGCGTGGTCGGGGAGACCCCCTTCCTGATCACCACGCTGGAGCGGGTGCCGCCCGGCACGAACGGCGGGGTGACGGTGGTCGGCGAGGTCGCCGCGCTGGGCGCCGCAACGGTGGTGGGGACGGTCGCCCTGTTCCTTGGCGTTGCCGATATTCGCCTGCTGTTCGTCTGCATCGCCGCAGGGTTCGTGGGCACCAACGTGGACAGCGTGGTTGGGGCGACGCTGGAGAACCGCGGGAAAATCGGCAATTCCGGTACCAATCTGGTGGCAACCCTGATGGGCGGGCTGTTTGCGGCGCTCTTCTATCTCTGATCGAAAACCTCCCCTCACGGGAAGGGAACGTGACGAAAAAATGGGTTGTTGCGGAACCCGTCCCGGTTTCTATGAATACTTAAACCAGCGCCCTTTCTCGTCGTACTCCCCCTGCGGGTCTGCTGCGGGTTGCACCGAGTACCGGTAGAAGACCGCCTTGAAGGGGTAGAGGATAGTGACATAGAGGCCGAGCGCCGCAGCGTAGATGCCCGCGCTGATCCACATTCCCGTCGTATCGATCAGGGCGAGAATGTCCTCCGGCATCAGGGTCTCGAGCTGGTCAGTGGACATCTGGATCAGCGGCTCCAGCTGGCCGGCAAGGAGCCCGGACCACAGCACCAGCGCAGCCATCCCAATAAACAGGAAGAGGGCGATCAGCACGATGAAAAAGCCGAAGGTGCGGAAACCGCCTGATATGACAAATTCCACGCTCCTCCTCAGTGATTCGAAGACCTTCTGCTGCTCGAAGACTGCCGCGGCGTCATAAAAGAACGTGAAATACACCACCGGTACGATCACGCCGAAGGCGACGAAGGAGATGATGTCGAGACTGGGCTCGATCCCCAGCACGATGAGGGTGATCACGGCCAGAAACACCGTGAGGATGGCGGCGAAGAATATCAGCAGCGAGGGGAGCAGGACGTTAAAGTAGTATTTTCGTCCGTTCCTCAACCACGCCGACAATGCGAATTCATGGTCCCTGATCATGCCGAATGTCCCCGCCACGAGGAAGGGCATGACGAGCACTTCGAGGATCCATATCCGCTCGGCATAGAACCCGGCATCGCCGAAGCTGAGTAGCAGTTCCAGTGCGGAGAGGATGCCGACCGCAAGACCGTTGATCCAGAGCACCGGCTTGTGCAGCAGGAGGCCGATGGTTTCTTTCAAAGATGCGAGTATCATGATCAGCGGTTTCTGGGCATGGCCACAATTTCACGCACCTGCAGGTCGAAGTACGATGCCGTATGCGCGGGCCTGATGACACAGACGGTGTCGGCACCCTCGGCCCATCCGCCCACGGCAACGACCTCCTCGTCAACCCCGATTGCGCCCTGGTCGGTGGCGATGAGCACGCATTCCACGGCGACCTTCAGCCCCACGGCGATGGTGCGGCGGAGCGCCTCTGCAATCGCCTCGGTCCTCGAACCGCCGCCCACCTTGGCGGAGCGCGAGAGTGCCCGCTCCAGGCCGGACAGCACATGGGTACCGGCGATGATGGTGACCCCCTCCGCCCTGAGGCGCGCGGCAATGGTGCTGTCGAATTCCCAGACGCCCGGTTCACGGAATCCCACCACATGAGTGACCACCACCAGCTGCAGATCGGTGCCCTTCATGGCCTCGTGGAACGCAACAGCGGTCGATCCGGAGGTGCTGGCGACGACAATCGTGGTCAGGCCTAGTTCGAGTGCCCGCGATACGGCGAATTTCGCCGCATCGTGGGTGTTTTCCTTCCCGTAATTATCGAAATAGAAAATTGATTTCTCCGAATATCCCATGGTAACTTTTTTGTACCTTTTTTCATTAAAAGAGATTGTTATGATTACTCTAGCAATTGCCGGGAAGCCCAATTGCGGCAAATCCACCTTTTTCACTGCGGCGACCTTGGCGCACGCGGAGATCGCCAACTATCCCTTCACCACCATCGACGCGAATCACGGCGTCGCCTATGTGCGTACCGAGTGCCCGTGCAGGGAACTGGGGGTGACCTGCGAGGTCTGCGAAAACGGGGTCCGGTACATCCCGATATCGCTCATCGACGTGGCGGGGCTGGTACCCGAGGCGCACAAAGGCCGTGGCCTGGGCAACCAGTTCCTCGACCACCTGCGGCAGGCGGATGCCATCCTGCACCTGATCGATGCAAGCGGCGGCACCGATGCGGAGGGCAACCCGGTGGGTGTCGGCGAGCACGATCCTCTCGAGGATGTGGGCTTCATCGAGCGCGAGATGACCATGTGGGTCTACGGCATCATCGAAAAGCACTGGCAGAAGATCCAGCGCTCATCGCAGCAGCGAACCTACTCGATCGCGCAGGCCGTGGCCGATGTCTTCGCAGGTCTGGGCGTCACGTCGGAACAGGTCAGGGACGTGGAGCACGAGCTTGCCATCGACCTGCGGCGCATCGGTGATGAGGACCTGGTCGCCTTCTGCGAGCGGCTGGTGCAGATCAGCAAGCCCATGCTCGTCGTGGGAAACAAGGCCGACCAGGCCCCCGGACCGGTGCTCGACCGCCTGGCGAGCGCCGAGGTCATCTTTGCCAGCGCCGCCGGCGAGCTGGCACTCCGGAAGGCGGCCGAAGGCGGCTTTATTACCTACCATGCGGGGGATGCGGATTTCTCCGTCAACGAAGGTGCGAACCTCACCGATCCGCAGAAGGCGGGCCTCGAGGCCGTCCGCGCCGTCATGCGGCGGTGGGAGGGGACCGGGGTACAGAAGGCGATCGACACGGCAGTGTACGACCTGCTGGACATGATCGTGGTCTACCCGGTGGAGGACGAGTCCAAGTTCTGCGACGGGCAGGGCCGGGTGCTGCCGGATGCCTTCCTCATGAAATGGGGGAGCACGCCCCACGATCTCGCGTACCAGGTGCATACCGATATCGGTGAGGGGTTCCTCTACGCGGTGGACGCCCGGAAAAAAATGCGGATCAAGGAGGACCATGTGCTCGAAAACGGCGATATCATCAAGATCGTCTCCACGCGCCGGTGATCCGGCGGCCGCGTGCCGGCGACAAAAAGCACAATGTTTTTAAACTGCTGAAAGAACCATTCTTTCACCATGAGTGGCGAGGTGTACCAGGCCCAGGTGCTCAAAAATTTTTTTGACTGCATTACCGGGCCGGATCGCAATCTCACCCGAATTTATATGTGCGTGGTGAGCCTCGCCAAGCTGCGCATGGAACCGCCCGAGAAAATCTCATTTCTGCTCGACCAGATGAAGAAGAGCAAGCAGCGCCGCGAGCTTTCCATCGATATCCTCGATTACATGTGCGATGCGGCGGTGGACTTGCAGATCTCCAGCGTGCAGACGGCCTTCGGTGTGGCGGAGATCAAGGAGATGGCCGACGAGTTCGGCTCGATCAGCCTCGATTCACTCTGACCGGACGGCCAGCAGTCATCATTCCGCAAGATAGCCGGCCGGATCGAAACTGTCTCAAAAAAGAGGTATTCTGATAGTTCAGGCGGTGCTGAACCGTTTCTCCAGCCGCAGCGCGAGTATGCTGATCGATATGGCAAACAGCCACACGGTGAGATCGGTCGCCGGGTTTTCCATCCCGAAAAAGATGATCACCGCATAGAGCGGGGCGAAGAGCGATACGATGTCCCGCCTCGGCTTCAGGTATGCCAGCACGGCGATGACGAACGATGCGAGCAGGCAGCCGAGTATACCGGCCATCAATGACGAATCGTCGGGGTATTCGAGTGAAAACCGGAGCAGGTACATGAGCGCGATACCCGCGAACGAGAGTGCCGGGACAATGAGCCAGGCGTACCTCTGTTGTGCAAACTTCTGCAATTCCTCGCGATGCATGAATCCTCACTAGGGTTGGTCGTTTCTCTGTTAATTACGTGCTGATTCATACCTGCGGGTCGGAAGGGGGTTCGGTCTCCGCAACCGGCAGTCCGCGCAGGTCGAGACGCGTGGCCTCCCCGGCGATCGGCTGGATCCTGCGTTCGAGCTCGTCGCCGAGATGGGGCATCTTTGCCCTGATCCCGTCCATCTCCTTTTCGTAGGTTTCCATCCGCTCGATATCCCCCGCATGCTTCTCTCGAATGGTATTTTGGCGCTGCTGTAAATCCCTCATGACAGAGAGGGGCTCCGAGTGCGCAATTGCGGTGTTCAGGGCGCCGGATTCGTCCCTGACATCCGCATACCCCTGACAGATCGTTTCCAGCTCCGTGATGATCACGGCGTCGCCGGAAAACAGGTGCAGTTCACTCTTGTTTTTCAGTGCAATGGTGTTTTCATCGACCATCGCCCGTAGATCGGGCAGGATGGCCCGGACGGATCGGATGAGGATGTCGGGGCCGGGAGTCATCGGCGTATCCAGCATTTGCATGACCTTCCGGATGCGGTGGGCCGATTCCATGGCTCCCTGGCGTTCTGCGGCGTATGCGGCCCTGCGGAGCACCCCGCCGGTGGTGGAAGCGATCGAATGGTACCGCTCGCGCAGGTTCCTGCGCTCCCGGTCGAGGGCACCGGCGCGGGCCTGCAGTTCCCTTGCCGCGCGATAGCCCGTGTCCGTTTCGATCCCGGCAACCTTTTCCGCGATGGTGGTGAGGCGTGCCTCGTCCCTTTCGATATCCTTCCAGAGCGCCTTCCACTGCTCCTTCTTGGCGCGGCGTTCGCCTGCCGCCTCCTCGAGCGCCCGGTAGGCATTCCTGGCCTCCCGTATTTTGCCCATGACCTGCTGCGCCCGCCCGATCTCCTCCGTCATTGTGTTGATTTCCGTCCCGATGACGCTGATGCACGAGCGCAGCTCTTTCATCTCCTCGGGAAGCACGGCGGCGATGTACTTCCCCTGTCCTTTCATGTGCTTCATGCACCCCTTGAGCACCTCCACGGCGTCATTGTAGAACTCGATCGGATCGGAGGAGAAGTGGCGGGAGAGGGTGATGTCCATCGCCCGCACAAAGGGCTGCAGGGACGTCTCCACGACCCTTTTTAATTTCGGCGGAGTCTGGTCCCCAAACTCCACCGTCCGCAGCTGGTTGACCCTGGTCCGGGCCTCCTCAACCGCAAGGGCGATGGCAGTGCGCGAGCCCGCCGTCTCCCCGATCATTTCGTTGCGCACGTCGATCTCCCTGCCATCCAGCCATTGCGGAATTTCTGCGTACTCGAGAACCAGCACCGGCGCTTCGGGTTTCCTGCCGAACAGCCGGTCAAAAAAACTTCCCATATCTCCACTCCTCTTTTTCACGCGTTTATTCCGGTTCTTCAGTCGCTCCGCGCAATATTCGTGAGCCGCTCGACGCCGCGGATCTCCTGGATGACCTCCACAACCGGGAGGGGCACCAGGTGCTCCCAGGCCTCTCCGTTGAGCATCCTCCGCCGTATCTCCGTCCCGCTGAGCGTATGGCGCTCGTACATGTCGGGCGAGACAACATCGATCCCCGTTTCGGCAAAGAGCTGCACCACCAGCGGATTGCTCGTATAGACGGTGGAGAACGGGGGCGACATCGAGCGGACATGGGAGACCCAGAGGGCGTTGCGCTGGATATCCTCGATGGGGATGACGTAGATGCGGCGGTCCAGCGATTCAAGGGCGCGGGTAATCATCAGCACCCGCTCGCCGGCGGTGAAGGGGTTGTCGACCTCGTGGCTCAGCTGGGCGCTCCCCACCCCGATGACGATCTCGTCGACACACCCGGCAATATGCTCGAGCACCGACTGGTGCCCGCAGTGGTAGGGCTGAAATCTCCCGATATAGAATCCTCTACTCATGGTCGGCCACCATCCGTGCGATCTGTGCGGCAAACGCCCCCGCGGTGAACCCGGCATCGATGTTCACGACGGCGAGGACGGCGCAGGACTGGAGCAGGCTGGCCAGCGCCGCCTCCCCCTTGCCCATGTACCCGTAGCCGGTGCTCACCGGGACCCCGATCACCGGGCGGTCGGTCAGCCCCGCCACCACCGCCGGAAGCGTGCCTTCCCTTCCTGCCGCCACGATGAAGACGTGGGCTCCCGTGAGTTCTTTAAGCGCCGGGAAGAGGCGGTGGATGCCCGCTGCCCCGACGTCATAGGCGGTGCGCACCGTGCAGCCCATCTCTTCGGCGATGACCCGCGCCTCTTCGGCCACCCCGATGTCCGCGGTGCCGGCGGTGATCACCCCCACGATCCCGGCGTGACGGGCGGGCCCGGTGCCGTCGGAGAGCACCACCATCTGTGCGAGTTTGTGGTGGGTGCAGGTGAGCCCGTGCTCATCGCAGAGGGACTGGAAGCGTGCCGCCAGATCCGGGGTGATGCGCGTGACCACGCAGCGCCCCGCCACCTCCACGTACCGGCGGGCAATCTGCACCAGCTGGTCGGGATCCTTGCCCTCGCCCAGCACGACTTCCGGCATCCCGCAACGCACGCTCCTCCCCATGTCAAGCCGCGCGCACTCGCCCACCATCTCGATGCGCATGCCGGCGATCAGCTCCTCTGCTGCCGCCATGGATATCTCGCCCTGCTGAAATGCCTGCAGAACATCCTTGAACGAAGTATAGGCTGCCATGGTCTGGTTATAAGACTATGGAGGGGGAACTCATAATAAGTATCGCGCCATGGCTCAGGGTATCCTTTTCTATGTTGCAGTGTTCGGCACCTTCACGGTGGCGTTTTTCTGGCTCCGTGATGTTCGCATTTTTGCCCGCACCGCGTATGCCGGGTACCGCACCGCCTCCTACCGCGGGGTGATCTACACAGCGCTGTCCCTTGCGGGGCTCGCCGCCGCCGACTTCGGCTCCGAGTTTGTGGGGATCGGGCTGGTGCTCCTCGCCCTCTACCTGCAGGGCGAAGCGCCCCGGGAAACAAACATCTGGACCGGTGAAACCGCCATGGAGCGTTTTTTCGGCAGCGTCCGGCGCAGGACTGATAAGGCTTCAGAATAAATATTTGGGCAGGAGATTTGTCAATGCTTCAGAAACCGCGGGGTACACGAGATTTTTTACCGGAGGAAATGGAGCGGCGGAGAATCATTGAGCAGCGCATGCGCGACACGGCGAAGCGCTGGGGGTACCGTGAGGTCTGCACCCCCACCTTCGAGACCCTCGAGCTCTTCACCATGCGCTCGGGCGAGGGGATCATCCAGGAGATGTACACCTTCGAGGACAAAGGCGGGCGGGAGCTCGCCCTGCGGCCCGAGGTCACCGCCCCGGTGCTGCGCATGTACGTCAACGAGGGAAAAGTGCTGCCGAAACCCCTGCGCTGGTGCTACTTCGCGGACTGCTTCCGGTACGAGCGGCCGCAAAAGGGCCGGTACCGGCAGTTCTGGCAGTTCGGCATCGAGCTGATCGGGGCGGACTCGGCCGGCGCCGAGGCGGAGGTCATCCTCGCCGGCTACGAGATCCTCAAAAACGCCGGCGTGCAGTTTTCCCTGCACATCGGCCACCTCGCACCCATGCGCGCCATGCTCGCCGGTCTGGATGCAAACGTCGCAAAGACGGTCATGGGGCTGCTCGACAAGCGCGACTTCGAGGGGCTCGCGCAGTGCCTCGGCGATCTCGGGCATGACGAGCTGCTGGCGTCGCTCACCGGGCTGGTGCAGAGCAGGACCATCGACGAGGCCTTCGCAATCTGCGGCGATATCCCTGAGTGGGAGCGGATCGAGGAGACGTTTGCCATTCTCGACGCCCTCGACCTCCCCTACACCCTGAACATGGGGATCGTGCGCGGGCTCGACTACTATACCGGGACGGTGTTCGAGGCGTTCGCGGAGAACCTGGGGGCCGAGAACCAGATCATGGGCGGCGGGGTCTACCGGCTCGCCCACCTCTTCGGCGGCGACGACGCGGCCTCGTGCGGGTTCGCCATCGGTTTCGACCGGGTGATGGTCTCCTTGGGGGAGATGGCGCTCGCCCGGCCCCCGGTGGTGGCGGTGCTCGCCACGGCGGAAGCCCGCACCCGGTCGTTCGAGGTCGCCGGCGCCTTCAGGGAGGCGGGGATCTGTGCCGAGCTGAACCTGATGGACCGCGGGATCGGCGCCCAGATGAAGCACGCAGCGAAGTCCTCGGACTTCGCGATCATCATCGGGGAGCGCGAGCTCGCGCACGGCACGGTCACCCTCCGGAACCTGCAGTCCGGCGAACAGCGCGAGTGCGGGGTGGACGAGGCGATCGCCGGGGTGAAGGGCGTTGGTGCTTGCTGAGGACCTGGCAAAGCAGCAGCGCAGTATCAGTGTTGCGGAATTTTTCGAGAAGAACAAGCACCTTCTCGGATTCGACTCGCCCACCCGCGGGATCATCACCACCATCAAGGAGGCGGTGGACAACTCCCTCGACGCCTGCGAGGAGGCGCAGGTGCTCCCCGACATTTTTGTGGCGGTCACCCGCCTGGACAAAGATGTCTTCCGCATCGTGGTCGAAGACAACGGACCGGGGATCGTCCCCGAGAACGTGCCCTTCGTATTCGGAAAACTCCTCTATGGGTCCCGGTTCCACCAGATACGCCAGAGCCGGGGCCAGCAGGGCATCGGGATCTCCGCGGCGGTGCTCTACGCCCAGCTGACGACGGGGGTGCCCACGAAGGTCATCTCCCGCACGAGTGCCCGCAAACCCGCCCACTACTTCGAGCTGATGATCACAACCGAGACCAACGACCCCGACATCCGCGCGCACCGGGAGATCGAGTGGGATCGCATGCACGGCACGCGGGTGGAGATCGAGTTCAAGGCCACACTCGCAGCAAAAAAGCGCCTGCTCGACTACCTGCGCTACACCGCGGTGGTCAACCCCCACGCCCGCATCCGGGGGGAGATCGACGGCGAGCCCTGCACCTTCGAGCGGGTGAGCGACGAGGTGCCCCCCTGCCCGAAGGCCATCGCCCCCCACCCCCACGGTATCGAGTTTGGGCTGCTGAAGAGGATGGCGGAGGCGAGCGATGCGAAGCTCGGGGAGTTCCTCATCGAAGGCTTCTCCCGGGTAGGCGCAAAGAGCGCCGAGGAGATCCTGCATGTCGCCGGGCTGAAGGGGACGAAAAAGGCCTCCTCGCTCTCCTCACAGGAGTTAAAAAGCCTCCTCGACGCCATGCAGGCGGTGCAGGTTCCCCCGCCGCCGGCCTCCCAGTGCCTCTCCCCCATCGGCGAGGAGCTGATCGTGCAGGGGATCGAGAAGGAGTACCCGGTGGACTTCATCAAGGCGAAGACGAGAAAGAGCAGTGTCTATTCGGGCCACCCCTTCATCGTCGAAGCGGCGCTCGCCTACGGGGGGAAGCTGCCCGCCGAAGGGCAGGCACAGATGTTGCGCTTTGCCAACCGCGTTCCCCTCCTCTACCAGCAGGGGGCCTGCGCCATCACCAACGCCGTTTCCGGGGTGAACTGGAAGGCGTACAACCTCTCCCAGCAGGGCCTGCCCGCAGGGCCGGTCATGGTGCTGGTGCACGTGGCCTCCACGAATGTCCCCTTCACGAGCGAGAGCAAGGACGCCGTGGCGGCCATCCCCGAGATCGAGAAGGAGGTGACGCTCGCCCTGCAGGAGCTCGGGCGGGAGCTCAAGACCTACCTCAACCGCAGGGACCGCTCCCGGCAGCAGGAGGACCGGGCCCGGGCGATCTGCGCCATCATCCCCGACATCGCCGCCAAGGTGTGCGAGATCGTGGAGCAGCCCGTGGTGGACACCGCACCGCTGGAAGGCCGGATCATGCGCCGGCTGGTGGCGAAGAAACGGACGCTCGACGGGCAGGTGGAGATCAGCGTCCACAACTACACCGCAAAGCCGGTCTCTCTCTCCCTCTCTCTCCTCTCGCCGGATGCGGCACAGGACGCCATCCCGAAGCCGGACTTCGTGGACCGGGTGGGGGACGACTACACCAAGGTCTGGAAGTGCGCGCTCGAGCCGGAGACGTCGTGGACGGCCCGGTATGCAGGGAATGGCGGCGGGACGCTCGATGTGCGCGGCGTGGACGACAGGGTGAAAGTGGTGGTGGACCTCGATGTCTAGAAAAACAACCGATGCGCTCGCCGAGAAGCAGCTGGTGGGGATCGCCCGGTTCTGGTACGACCAGATGCGGGGCGGGGATCTGCCCTCCATCAGCATGCCCACCCGGACCAAGCAGAACATCGCCTACGACGA
>DSDF01000059.1 GCA_011048835.1 Methanoculleus sp.
CGCACGACTTCCAGCCCGCACGAAAGGACGCCGAGGAGAAGCTCTACAACGTCATCTCCACGACGATCAAGCGGGGCGGCAAGGTGATCATCCCCGCATTCGCCGTGGGCCGGTCACAGGAGACGATGCTCGCGATCGAAGAGGGTATACGCCTCGAAAAGATCCCGAAGGTGAAGATCTACCTCGACGGGATGATCAAGGAGGCGACCGCCATCCACACCACCTACCCCGAGTACTTAAACAGCGACCTGCGGACGCAGATCTTCCGCGAGGGGATGAACCCGTTCCTCGCGGACTGCTTCGTGCAGGTCGATTCACCCTCGGTGCGGGAGGACGTCATCGGCGGCGAGCCCTGCGTCATCATCACCACCAGCGGCATGCTCAACGGCGGCCCGGTGATGGAGTACCTGCGGACGCTCGCCCCCGACGAACGCAACACGCTGGTCTTCGTCGGCTACCAGGCGGACGGGACCATGGGGCGGCGTATCCAGAAGGGGTGGCGCGAGATACCCACGGGGCGCCGGGAGAGCATCGTCATCAACCTCGATATCGTGACCGTTGACGGGTTCTCGGGCCACTCGGACCGCCGCCAGCTGATGAACTATATCGCCCATATCCAGCCGCGGCCCGAGAAGATCTTCACCATTCACGGGGACGAGAACAAGGCCATCGACCTTGCGAGCTCCCTCTACAAGAAATACCATATCGAAACCCATTCCCCCATGAACCTCGAAACATACAGAATGGTCTAGATGAAGCAGCGCCTCGCCCTCCTGCTCGGGGTGTTTTCGGTCATGGCGTTATCGAACGCCATCGTCCCGGTCCTCCCCGCGTTTGCCGAAGCGGAGGTATGGCTGCAGTCGGCGATCTATTCCGCCTATTTTGTGGGTTCATTTCTCACCGTGCTGCCGGCGGGGGTGCTCAGCGACCGCATCGGCAGGATGCCGCTCGTCAAGACGGGGCTGCTGTGCACCTGGGTAAGCGGGATTTTGATCGTCCTCTTTCCAGGCGCGCTCCCGGTCTTTTTTGCACGGGGGCTCGAAGGGATCGGGGGAGGGCTCTTCGTGGCGTCGGCGCTCTCGTGGGTGAACTCACGCCCCGACCACAAGCGTCTTTCCGGCTATTTTATCGGTGCGCTCAACCTCGGGCTCGTCGTCGGGCTGCTCGGCACCGGCTGGCTCGAGCAGACCGTCGGGATCACCGGCGGGGTGATGCTCTTTACCGCCATCTCCTTTGTCTCGTTTCTATTGAGCCTGTTCCTCAGGGGAGACGGGGGTGCACCGCAGCAGATGACGGGGGATGTCGCCCATATGGTGAAGGACTACCTGTGGCTGTACCTCTCGGCCGTGGTGCTCGTGGGGGTGACCGGCGTGGTCACCGCACTGTATCCTGAGTTCACCGGGGAAAGCGCGGCGGTGCTCAGCATCCAGATTGGCACCATGCACACGGCGACCATCGTCACCTCGCTCATCGCCCCCGCTTTCATGAACCGGCCGGTTCCCACCATCCGCATCGCGGCGGTCGTGATGGGTGCGGCGGTGCTGGGCAGCTTTTTCGCCCCGTCGATGAGCACCCTCGCCGTGTTCCTGATGTTCGCCACTATAGGGGGGCTTTCGGGCTTTGCGATCAATGCCCAGCTCGTGTTTCTCGCCGAGACACGTCTCCCGCAGGGTGCGGCCATGGGGCTCTTCAACACCTCAACCTACGCGGGGCTCGCACTGATGCCCTTCTTCGCCGGCCTCGTGGCCCAGCTGGCCGGGTTCGGGGCGGCATTCGCGGTGAGCGCCGCGGCGACCGCGACGATGGCGCTCACCATCGGGTGGTGCGCGTGCAGGCTGCCCGTCCCGGAATCGCCCTGAAACGGGGGCGGCAAGATGGCCGATCGGGGTTGCGGGAGTGCCGGCGGGCGGCGCCATCCATGCACTATCCATCCGGACCTGCCCGACGAAGGGGAAGGCGACGTCGTTTTCCATACCGACCATGGAGAATGCCATCACGGTGTTCATGGTTCCGTCATGGGGCCGGGCACGGAGCGATCGAGGAGTCGGGGGAGGGATCCGTTCCGATCTCCATGGTGAGCATGGTCGTCCCGAAGAACATGAAGACGAAGACCGCCGCCACATGATGCCGGCGACCACCATGGGGGTGCTGGTGCGGCCGGCAATTCCTGCAGAGGGCGAGGGGAGGAGAGGTCCTGTACGGGACGATAGACGGGTGCGGTGACGACAGCACCTCGCAACCCGGGTGTGCTCCGCGAGCAAGGGTCAGAACCCGAATCTATCCATCAATATCCGGGTTATTCCGAACTTCACCCGATTGAGTAGCCCGACACCCTCCCACTCGATGAGGCCTTCGTCGAACGCCGTCCAGAAATCGATCTCCCCGCATTCCAGCAGCTCGGCGGTCGCCTGGTCGCAGTGCATCCTGACGGTCGGGTCGTCCAGCGGGCCTGCACCGAATTCGACGATCCGCCCTCCCGCCGTGACCGCATGCCAGGATTCATCGCCTGCAGTGATGACGATGCGTTCGTGGGCAAACAGCCGGGCCAGAGAGGGATCTGTTTCCATGCCACGGAGTGAGGACTCCAGCGCCACGGGTTTCGGGTGGAACTCCGATTCATTCGCTTTCAAAAGGCTTTTTCGGGTCCCTGCATAGTGAACCACGCCGTCCCGTGCCCAGTGCCCCACGCAATCCCAGCAGCCGGTGTGATAGTTGTAGGCACAGACCTCATCGGGCCCGTCACAGTCCTTTGCGCACGCTTCCCCGCTCGCATACTCTCCGCAGGAGGCAGTGCACCGGGGCGCAAAGCAGTTGCAACAGACGGGGCAGCAGGAGGTCCCCGCATCGCAGCCGGAGGGGCTGTGCAGGGGATCGCACGCTTCAGCCTTCCCGGCATCGATCTGCCCGTTGCCGCAACAGCAGCGATCCGGGCAGGCGTTCCCGCCGCAGAGGGGCGCCACCACCGCATCGATGTTGGCCGGGGTTACCCCGGCACCGGGGCCCGTCACCCCGGAGGGGTCCATGATCCCCCCGGCACCGTCGTCGAGCCCCATCATGTGCCCCGCCTCGTGGGCGAAGTCCAGCGCTTTCTGCCCGCCGACCGGCGTGCCCATGATATCGGACCACCAGCCCCGCAGGGGATCGCCGGTGCTCACGCCCGGCGGCTGCAGGTAGCCCCGGTGCCGGGTGACAAGGTCGGAGGTCTTCTCGTCGATCTCCCCCTTCCGCACCTTCTCGATGACGCTCTCGTTCGCGCTGAAAGGCGGCTTCTCCGCATACGTCGTCACCTCGATGCAGTGGTAGCCTGCCGGTGCACCGCCGCAGCAGTCCACCTTTTCGGTCAGCACCTTCACCTGAAACGGGCATCGGCACTCGCCGCAGGTGGAGGGGCTGGACGCATCCCCGTTCCACTCCTCCCGCACCCCGTCTGCAAAGCGGTCGATGTAGTCCCAGTCCGCGCCGGCGAAGGCCACCTTCAGGGTGACGGTCACCTCGCAGCCATCGCACTCGCACGCCGTGGCGCCGCTTTCTCCTGCTGCTGCCGCTACGGCAGGGATGAGCACCGCGGCGATGGCGATGCACCAGACACACAGGGCGGCCTTCCCGAACAGGGCTTCAGGCTTCATATCGTAATCAAAAGGAGGAAACGCAGCTATTTAGCAGCATTGAAATAATTTCCCCCGCCGACCGGGCGGTGGCGCCCGGCACGAATGCCGGCGAACCCTTCCTCGATCGTACTGAGGGATTCTTCGCTCAGCGGCCCCGGGTCGTGATGCCGCGTCCGGAAGGCGGTTGAGGGCATCGCCATCGCCCTCCCGCGGGTGCACCTTCACGGCATCCAGGCGGGCCTTTGTCTCCGGTCGAAGCCGGATCGTCGCTGCCATCGATACGTGAGAATGTGATGGGAGCCGCGCTTATCGCCCTGCATCATACACCAAACCACGGTCCGGGCGTACTCTCGTACTGAAGAACAGCAGAAGAGGAAGATTGCTTCCTGAAAATCTACGTCGAAAAAAACAGACCATGCGAGGGGAGCGATTCGAACGCTCGAACTCCTACGAGACTGGGCCCTGAACCCAGCGCCTTTGACCTGGCTCGGCAACCCTCGCGCCTTACCTAGTTTTCTTTAAAAGAAAATAAAAGTACTTATTGGGCTGCGGGGCCGGACTCCTTTTCGTTCTGGAATTTCTCCAGCTCCCGCTCCCGCAGTACATTTCTCCGGATCTTGCCGGAGATGGTCTTGGGCAGCTCGTCGACGAACTCGATGGCCCGGGGGTACTTGTACGGTGCGGTGACCTTCTTGACGTGGTGCTGCAGCTCCTTGACGAGGCTGTCGGAGGGTGTGTACCCGGGTGCGAGGATCACGTAGGCCTTGACGATCAGGCCGCGGATGACGTCGGGGGATCCCACCACCGCCGCCTCCTGCACCGCGGGGTGCTCGATGAGGGCGCTCTCCACCTCGAACGGGCCGATACGATAGCCGCTTGCCTTGATCACGTCGTCGTCCCGGCCCACGAACCAGAAGTAGCCGTCCTCGTCCTTGTAGGCCTTGTCGCCGGTGTAGTACCAATCGCCCACGAAGACATGGCGGTTCTCCTCATCGTTGTCAAGGTATTCCTTCATGAGCCCCACCGGGCGCGGGTCAAGGGCGATGGCGATGACCCCCTCCTCGTGCGGGCCCACGGGGTTGGCGTTCTCGTCGAGGAGCCCCACCTTCCAGCCCGGCGAGGGTTTGCCCATCGACCCGTGCCTCGGCTCCATGCAGGGGAACGTGCCCAGGCAGAGCACGGTCTCGGTCTGCCCGTAGCCCTCGTAAAGGGTCAGCCCCGTCGCCTCTTTCCAGGCGTGGATGACCTCGGGGTTGAGCGGCTCGCCCGCGGAGACGCAGTGGCGCAGGGCGTTGAAGTCGAACTTGTCGAGATCGGCTAAAATGAGCAGCCGGTAGATGGTCGGCGGGGCGCAGAAGGTGGTGATGCCGTATTTCTCGATGAGGGGCAGGATCTCGGTTGCATTGAACTTGCCCCGGATGTCATAGACGAAGATGCAGGCGCCCTCGATCCACTGCCCGTAGAGCTTGCCCCAGGCGCTCTTGGCCCACCCGGTGTCGGAGAGGGTGAAGTGCAGATCGGTGCTGCGCACGTCGTGCCAGAACCGGGCGGTGATGATGTGGCCCAGCGGATAGCCATGGTCGTGGAGCACCATCTTGGCCTCGCCGGTGGTGCCGGAGGTGAAGAAGATGACCAGCGGATCGGTCGCCTTGGTGTGCTTCAGGCCGGGGAGGTTGGCGATCTTCGAGGAGACGGGGGCGGGGTAGTCGAGTTCGACCGGATAGCTGATCCAGTTGTCGAGGCGGTCGTCGATGACCATCCTGCTCACCAGCGAGGGGCACTCGTCGAAGATCTCGTCCACTTTGGGGGCGTTTTCAGCGTCGGTGATCACCATCTTGATATCGGCGGTGTCGATGCGGTACTTGAGGTCTTTCGGGGTGAGCATGGTCGGCGCCGGGCAGTACACCGCTCCCATCTTGATCAGGGCAATGGTGAAGGTCCACCATTCCGGGACCCTCGGGAGCATGATCAGGACGCGGTCGCCCTTGTTGATGTTGTACTTGATGAACATGTTCACGATCTGGTTCGAGAGCAGCGAGAGCTCGCGGAAGGTGAACTTCTTCTCCTCGCCCTTCTGGTTCACCCAGATCATGGCCAGCTTGTTGCGGTCCTTTTTCGCCCAGGCGTCGATCACGTCGAACCCGAAATTGAAATATTCGGGCACTTTAATGGAAAAATTCCGGTAGGTTTCGTCGTAATCGAGCATATTGTGGATGGTCTTTTCATCCTGTTCAAAAATGGATTTGTCACGATAGATCTCCGGTTTCGCTCCCGGGTGCGCCCCGTTGTCCAGGTACCGGGAACAGACGTCGCCGATCCACTCGGAGCGTGATATTCCCTTCGTGCTGCACAGGCTGTCGATCTGCCGGGTTAATTCTTCGTCCATCGTGACGGAGTATCGCACCATACCATAGGGTTGTGTGGTGCACCACATTAGGGTTTGGATCCGCCACCGCACCACAATTGCGGGACGCTGGAGCGTGGGGTGCTGCCCCGTGGTGGTGGGAGTGCGTCCGCGGTGCACCGGTGGCGGCGCGCGCGATGCGGGGGGAGGGATGGCGGTGCAAAAAAAAGATCGGCGCTGCCGGGCTGGGCGGACGGCGGCGAGGGCGGGTTCACTCGATACTTTCGCTCTTTTTCAGCTCCATTTCCCGCAGGACGTTGCGCTTGATCTTGCCGGAGAGGGTTTTTGGCAGGTCGTCGACGAACTCGATGGCCCGGGGGTACTTGTAGGGGGCGGTGATATGCTTGACGTAGGTCTGCAGCTCCTTGACCAGGTCCTCGCCCGGCTCGTAGCCCTCGTTGAGCACCACGAAGGCCTTGACGATCATCCCCCGGATCAGGTCGGGGGAGCCCACCACCGCGGACTCCTGCACCGCGGGGTGCTCGAGCAGGGCGCTCTCCACCTCGAACGGGCCGATGCGGTAGCCGCTCGCCTTGATCACGTCGTCGTCCCGTCCCACGAACCAGTAATAACCGTCCTCGTCACGGTATGCCTTGTCGCCGGTGTAGTAGTAGCCGTTCACGAACGACTCCGCGTTCGCCGCCTCGTTGTCGAGGTATTTGACGAACAGGCCGGGGGGCCGGGGGTCGAGGGTGATAGCGATCCTCCCCTCCTCGTGGTTCCCGACCGGTTTGCCCTCCTCGTCGTGCAGTTCCACGCGCCACCCGGGCGAGGGTTTGCCCATCGAGCCGGGTCTGGTCGGCATGCAGGGAAAGGCGGCGATGGCGCAGGCGGTCTCGGTCTGCCCGTAGCCCTCGTAGATGGGAAGGCCGGTCCCCTCCTTCCAGACGCGGATGACCTCGGGGTTGAGGGGTTCGCCCGCGCTGCAGCAGTGCCGGAGCTCGGCGAGGTCGAACCGGGAGAGGTCGGCGAGGATGAGCATGCGGTAGACCGTCGGGGGCGCACAGAACGTTGTCACCTCGTATTTGTCCAGCAGCGGCAGGATCTCGGTCGCCTTGAACTTGCCCCGCACATCGTAGACGAACAGGCAGGCGCCCTCGATCCACTGCCCGAAGATCTTGCCCCACGCGCACTTCGCCCAGCCCGTATCCGAGAAGGTGAAGTGCAGATCGGTGCTGCGCACGTCCTGCCAGAACCGGGCGGTGACGATATGGCCCAGCGGGTAGCTCTGGTCGTGGAGCACCATCTTGGCCTCGCCGGTGGTGCCGGAGGTGAAGTAGATGAGCATGGGGTCGGTCGATTTCGTCTTCTTCTCCACCGGCATGCTCACCGAGCGGTGCGAGACCGGTGCGGGGTAGAGGAGTTCCCACGGGAAACTGGCCCACCCCGGCAGCTCCCCGTCGGCGAGGACCCGCGCGGTCAGGGAGGGGCATGCGCTGCAGATCTCCTCGACCTTGTCCGCGTTTTCCAGATCGGTGATGATCATCCTGAATTTGCCCGCGTTGACCCGGTACTTGATGTCGTGGGGGGTCAGCATCGTCGGGCAGGGGCAGAAGACCGCACCCAGCTTGATCAGGGCGATGACGAAGATCCACCATTCGGGGATCCGGGGGAGCATGATCAGCACGCGGTCGCCTTTCTTGATCCCGTACTTGAGCAGGATGTTCGCCGCGGAATTGGAGAGGTTCATCATATCGCGGAAGGAATATTTCTTCTCCACCCCCTCCTGGTTGACCCAGATCATGGCCAGCTTGTTGCGGTCCTTTCTCGCCCACGCGTCGATGACGTCGTAGCCGAAGTTGTAGTACTCAGGGATCTCGATTGAAAAGTGGGCATTCGCCTCTTCATAATCCAGCAGGTTGTGCTCGGTGTCCACCATAGTTCCCTTCTTATGTACGGGAGGGAAACCATAAAAGATCATGGCAGGGAAAATTGAGAATTCAAGGGTTTTTTCGGCATCATAAAGGTTCGCAGTTAGTATTATCGTTTGCAACGCAGAACACATACTTCGATGGTTGAAAAGAGCTATGCCTCATTGAAAATTGAAAATATCGTCGCTTCCGGGGTCATTGCGGATGCCATCAACCTCGAAGAGGTTTCCCAGAAAATCGAAAACTGTGAACTCAATACCAAGCGGTTTCCGGGCGCGGTGTTCCGGATCGAGAACCCGAAAATGGCGTCGCTCATCTTTTCTTCGGGAAAAATCGTCCTCACCGGACTGCGGAACCGTGACGACCTGCAGAAGGGCCTGAATATTGTGGTCCAGGCGCTCAAAGAGTCGGGCATGGACACCTACGATGTCCCGCAGGTGAAAATCACCAATATTGTCTGCTCGTACGATATCGGCAAATATATCAACCTCAACAAGGTGGTCATGACCCTCAACCTGGAAAACATCGAGTACGAACCCGAACAGTTCCCGGGACTGGTCTACCGCCTCGACAACCCCAAGATCGTTGCACTGCTCTTCTCATCCGGCAAGATCATTCTCACCGGCGGAAAAAACATGGAGGATATCAGGCGCGGCCTCGATGTCCTCGAAGACCGGCTCGAACACATCATGTAGGGCGGATCCGCACCCTCTGTTTCCCTACCAGAACCGGTGGGTGCGGACGTAATTGCGCTCGGCCTTCAGGATTTCCGTGTAGAATGCGTCCCCTTCGGCGAAGGTGCCGAGGATGCGCGAGGCGATCTCGGGGCCGACCCCGCGTGCCGCAAGCGCAATGACCGCCTTCTTCCCGCTCGAGAGCACGATATTGGCGTTCCTGAGCATCCGCTGCTCGGCGGCGCGCTCTTCTTCGTTTTTTGTCTTCTTTTTGACGGCGGCGATAGCTCCCTCCTCCCACAGCTTGACGGCGGCGATCAGCCGCGCCCCGCAGACGGGGCACTCGGGCACGTCGGGCACCCGCTCCACCGTGGTCTTCATCTTCCATGCCCGGCAGTGCATGCAGCAGAGGACGACGTGGTCGCGGGCAAGGCGGCGCTTCAGGGTCCCGATGACCGCCTGGTCGTATGCCGGGGGCGGCACGAGGTCTTTTGAGGAAAAAAGCCCTTCCCTGCCGAGAATGCTGAGCCTCCCCGTGACGAGCGTGCGCCTGCCCTCCCGGAGGTCCCGGACGACGGCCGCCGCCCCGGCGACGTCCATGGCGTCGCAGAAGAGCTCCCGGAGTGCCTCGCGCTGGATGACCGTATTCTCGAAGAGATCGATGAGGCGGTGCATGCTGATGTGGGTGGAGTCCGCATCCGCATCGATCGCCCCGAACTTCTTGGCGACCTGCACGAGCTTCCACTTGAGCAGCGCCGTGCGCTTGAGGGAGAGGGTGAGCAGCGGTCCGAGGTGGTCGGGTTCGAGCGACGCGATTACGTCGGCGACGTCGTGGGCGCCGAGGGTGGGGGGCAGCCGGAAGAAGATGCGGTAGGCCCCGACCTCGATGCCCACCGAGGAGCCGGACCGCGCCGAGATCAAACTGGAGACCACCCGCGCGAGCGCTTCGTTGGCCTTGTGCCCGGCGCAGAGGTTGACCACCACCCCTTCGTCGGCCTGCTCGACGGTGATCTGCCGGTCGGTGGGGAGGGGGAGGCCCTCCGCGTCGATCCGCCCGACCATGCCCGCGAGGTAGGCACGGGCGGCGGCATCCGCCTGGTAGGGGCCGGGATCGCGCGTCCGGCGCAGGGCCCCGACCTCCTCTGCCACGGAGAAGGGCACAGGTATCTGCTCGCCCTCCCACGAGGGGAGCTCGCCGCGGGCGTTCTTCGCCTGCTCCACCATGATCCTGCCGCCCTCCTCGATGTCCAGCACCCGCCACTGCTGGCCCTTGGTGATGAAGACCGCCCCGGTGTGGATCCACGCGACGACGAACGATTCATCGAGCGTTCCCACCGTGCGCCTCGCTACGATGTCGAAGACGGTCATTTTCCGCTCGTCGTGGATCATCGAGAGGTTGGCGGCGAGGTAGACACGGCTGCGCCCCGTGCGGACGATCCGCTCGCCGTCGAAGCGGATCAGGCGGTGCACGGCCATCTGCCGGCACACCTCGTCGAGCAGGACGCCGCATGCCGCGAAACAGGCGGACCGCTCGACGATGTCCCGGGCGGCCGCGAGGGGGAGTTCGCCGTACTCCACCGCCATGGCCGCCACCTGGTTGGCGAGGACGTCCGCGGCATGGTGCTGGAGGACGACCTCCTCGCACTCGTTCGCCTTCGCTTTGCGGGCGATGACGAGGGACTCGGCGAGGTCGTCGAAGCCGGTGCAGAGGATGGTGCCCTTCGATACCGCATCGATCCGGTGCCCGGCGCGCCCCACCCGCTGCACGAGCCGGGCGACCTCGCGGGGCGATCCGAACTGCAGGACGTGCTCCACGTGGCCGATGTCGATGCCGAGCTCCATCGACGAGGTGCAGATGAGGGTGGAGAGCTCGTGCCGTTTGAACCGCTCCTCGGCGTCGATGCGCACCTCTTTGGAGAGCGAGCCGTGGTGCACCTCCACGTCGCCCCGCCCGTAGAGCTGGTGGCCGAGCGCCTCGGCGGTGACGCGGGTGTTGACGAAGAGCAGCGTCGAGGGGTGGCGGTCGAGCCTGGTCGCGACGGTTTTCACCTGCCCGGCGAACTCCTCGCCGGCAAACTCGACGGCGATCTCGAGGTGCGGGGCGACCGGGATGTGCACCAGTGCATGCGGCCGGTCGCCGCAGAGGAACCGGGCGACGGTACCGGGGTTGCCCACGGTGGCGGAGAGGGCGATCCGCTGGAACTCCCCGGCGTGCACGGCGAGGCGCTCGAGGGCTACCGAGAGCTGGGCGCCGCGTTTGCTCCTCGCCAGTTCGTGGACCTCGTCGACGATCACGTGGCGCACGGTGCGCAGGTGCTCGCGCAGCCTCCTGCCCATGAACATCGCCTGCAGGGTCTCGGGCGTGGTGATGAGCAGATCGGGCGGGTTGAGCGCCTGTTTCCGCCGCTCGTTCTGGGGGGTGTCGCCGTGCCGGACGCCGACGCGGATCCCGAGCTCGCCGCACCACCACTGCAGGCGGGCGAGGATGTCCCGGTTGAGGGCGCGCAGCGGGGTGATGTAGAGCGCCTTGATCCCCGCCCCATCGGCGGAGAGCAGGGCGTTGAAGACCGGGATCATGGCGCTCTCGGTCTTGCCGGTGCCCGTCGGGGCGATGAGGAGGAGGTGGCGGCCCTCGAGGATGGGGGGGATGGCCTGCTCCTGCGCTTCGGAGAGGTCGGAAAACCCCCGGCGGGCGATGACCCCGCGCACCCGCTCATCGAGCCGGGCTCTCACCGGCGGTCCGTTTGAGGCCTTCGAGGCTGTCGATATAGGTTCCATCGCTGAGAAATACCTCTGCACCCTCCTCCCGGATGCAGCGGGAGAGGGGGCTCATCCTGCTCGCCCGGATCGTGGTGACGTCGAGGCCTCCCGCCAGTTCGAAGAATGCCGGCACGAAGAGGGCCCGCGTCGGGGCGGTTGATGCCCCGCACGCAAAGCAGGCGCCGTCGATCTCGGCGAGCAGGTAGGCGGGCTGCGCCCGCAGGGCGCACCCCACGTCGTCGTGGAGGTGGACGACCGGGTGGTGGTGGCCCACGACGAGCAGGCGGCCTTCGAGAGAGGCTGCCGGGGCGGTATGCCCGTGCAGGTAGCCGGTGCCGTCGATGACCGCCCCGTCTTTCGGCAGCAGCTCGTCGTCGGCCAAAAACCGCTCCAGCCCCGCATCGTGGTTGCCCGGCGCCACCCGGAGTTCGGCGAGGCGCCGGAGCGCCGCGAGGATGGCGGGCAGTTCCCGCAGTTCCTGCCGGTTGGTGAAGGGGATGCTGTGCTTGACGTCGCCGAGCAGCAGGAGGAGGTCGGGGTCCGCGGCCTCGACGCAGGAGCGCACCCGCTCCATGCGGCCGGCGCTGTTGCTGGGGATGTGCACTCCCCGGCGGGCGAACTCGGCTTCGGCGCCGAAATGGAGGTCGGCAACGACGAGGACGCGCAGCCGCCCCTCCACGACAAGCGCAGGGCCTTCGGGGAGAAATACGGGGTTCATGGCACGGCTACAGCAGTTTCAGGTATCCGGTCGTGGGCGCGTAGCAGTCGCCCTCGGCACGCAGCTCATCGACGATCCGGCGGACGGCTTCCTCCGCAAGCCCGCACCGGAGGCCCGCTTCGACGAGGGCGTCCACCGGCATCCCCCGCGGGCCGCTTGCCGTTCCGAGGATGGCGAGGATCATCTGCCGGGGGTCGACGGCTGCCGGGGCCACGCCTGCCGGCTGCACGGTCTCGAGCGCCGCCCGGACCATGGCTGCGAGCCCGGCGACGAAGTCCGGCGGTGCGGGGGCCCGGCGGGCGACCGCTTCGAGGCGATCGAGCGTGTGCTCCGCCGTCACCAGCACCCAGAGGTCGCGCGAGTCGCGCGAGGCCGGGGCGACGCTCTCGGGGACGAGGGAGAACGCGGGCGCCGGGGATGCGGGGCGTACCCTGACCGCGCAGGTCGCCGCCACGAAGGCAGGCGGGGTGATGCCGCGCAGCCGGTCGTAGACCACAGGCTGGTCCCGGTACGCGGTGATCACGAACGCACCCGTGGGATCGGCGATCCTCGCCTCGATGCGGCCGGACTGCTCGCGCACCTCCGTGCACGCCCCCACGAGGAACACCCGCCCGCACCGGGCCCCGGAGGGGGTGCGCACCATCGCTCCGGCACCGTCTTCCACGACCGCCGACCCCTGATGCATGAGTTCGCCTGCAAATACCCGCGTCGCCGCCTGCATGATCTGGTCTCCCGTGCCGGCGCACCGGCTCTGAAGATATGCGCTTCTATTCGTCGTGCCACCCAAAAAGGGTAGGTGATGGGGCAGCGATGCCCGCACACCTTCACCCCCCGCGAGGCAGGCTTATTGATACACTTATTGATGTAGGTGCCAAAGGTTGAGTACATGGATGATACCCACACCATCTGGATCGAGAAGTACCGCCCGGTTCAACTGGCAGATATGGTGGGACAGAAGGAGATCGTCCGTCGCCTGCAGAGTTACGTGAACAGCGGGAGCCTGCCCCACCTGCTGTTCACCGGGCCCGCAGGGATCGGCAAGACCACCGCGGCGGTCGCCCTCGCCCGGGAATTTTTCGGGGATACGTGGCAGATGAATTTCCGGGAATTGAACGCATCCGACGAGCGGGGGATCGACGTGGTGCGCAACCAGATCAAGCAGTTCGCCAGGACGTCGGCGCTCGGCGGGGCGGCGTTCAAGATCCTCTTTTTGGACGAGGCCGATGCGCTCACCCCGGACGCGCAGGCGGCGCTGCGCCGCACCATGGAGAACTTCGCCCAGAACTGCCGGTTCATCCTCTCGTGCAACTATTCGTCGAAGATCATCGACCCGATCCAGAGCAGGTGCGCCATCTACCGCTTCAAGCCCCTCGAGGATGAGGCCGTCAAGGAGGAGGTGCGCCGCATCGCCGGCAACGAAGGCCTCGAGGTGAGCGAGGAAGCGATGCGGGCCATCGTCTACATCGCGCAGGGGGACATGCGCAAGGCCATCAACGCCCTGCAGGGGGCTGCGATCATCAGCCCCGCGATCACCGGGGCCATGATCTACGAGATCACCTCCACCGCACGCCCCGAAGAGATCGCCGAGCTCGTGGACATCATCCTTGCAGGGGACTTCGAGGGCGCCGAAGGCGTGCTCCACCGGCTCACCCGCGAGCGGGGGCTCGCCCCCACCGAGCTGATCAACCAGATCTACCGGGCCGCGGTCAACCACCCCATGGACCGGAAGGTCAAGGTGGCCATCATCAGCCACCTCGGGGAGGCCGATTTCCGCCTCAGCGAGGGGGCGTCGAGCGACATCCAGATGGAGGCCATGCTCGCACAGTGCGTGCTGAGCGCGCATGCGCACCGCAACAATCAATAAAATCAATGGTGAAAAACGCGTGGCAGAGGCAGAAGACGTCGAGATAACCGACCGCGTGGGGGACTGGGTCAAGTTCCTCAAAAAGTTTTACCGCAAGCAGATGGGCGAGATCGCCCGCGAATACCCCCACAAGCGGTCGCTCTCCATCGATTATAAGCAGCTGGAGAAGTGGGGCAAACCGGGGCTCACCCTCGCCGACGAACTGCTCAGGACGCCCGGAAAGACCATCGACGATGTCAAGGAAGCCATCAAGCAGAACAACCTGATCTTTGGCAAGGACGAGGAGGAGAAGGCGGAAGCGATCAATATCCGCTTCAACAACCTCCCGAAAAAGATTGCCGCACGGGATATCCGGGCGCACCACATCAACACCTTCGTCACGGTGGAGGGCATCCTGCGAAAGACCACCGAGGTGCGCCCCCGCCTGACCAGCGCCGTGTTCCGGTGCCTCCAGTGCGGGACGCTCACCCCCACCTACGCACAGCACTACGGGAAATTCCAGGAGCCCTACCGGCCCTGCACCCAGTGCGAACGCCAGACGAAGATGGAGCTGGTGCCCAAACTCTCCACCTTCGTCGACACGCAGAAATTGCGCATCCAGGAGTCCCCGGAAGGGCTGCGGGGCGGGGAGCAGCCCCAGACGCTCGACGTGGACGTGACCGACGACCTCACCGGGATGGTGGCGCCGGGCGACCGCGTGGTGGTCAACGGCATCCTGCGCTCCATCCAGCGGGTCAACCAGGGCAACAAGAGCACGCTGTTCGACATCTACCTCGAGTGCAACTCCATCGAGATCGCGGAGAAGGAGTTCGAGGAGGTCTCCATCGACGAGGAGGAGGAGAAGGCCATCCTCGGACTCGCTGCCGACCCCGAGCTCTACTACAAGATCTGCCACTCCATCGCCCCGACCATCTACGGCAACGACGACGTGAAAGAGGCGATCGCCATCGTGCTCTTCGGCGGCATCCCGAAGGAGATGCCGGACGGCAGCCACCTCCGGGGCGACATCCACATGCTGCTCGTGGGCGACCCCGGTATCGCCAAGAGCCAGATCCTGCGGTACGTGATCAAGCTCTCCCCCCGCGGCATCTACACGAGCGGGAAGTCCTCCACCTCCGCGGGGCTGACGGCCACGGCGGTCAAGGACGAGTTCGGGGACGGCCGGTGGACGCTCGAGGCGGGGGCGCTGGTGCTCGCCGACATGGGCATCGCCGCGGTGGACGAGATGGACAAGATGGCCAAGGAGGACCGCAGCGCCCTCCACGAGGCGATGGAGCAGCAGTCCATCTCCGTCGCCAAGGCCGGGATCACGGCGACCCTCCGGTCCCGCTGCGCACTCCTCGGCGCCGCCAACCCGAAACTCGGCAGGTTCGACGAGTACGCCCCCATCGCCGAGCAGATCAACATGCCGCCATCGCTGCTCTCGCGCTTCGACCTCGTCTTCATTCTCACCGATAAGCCGAACCCGGCGCTCGACCGGGCCATCGGGGAGCATATCCTGAAGTCGCACCGCGTGGGCGAGCTCATCCAGCACCACCGGAAGCACCCCATCGAGGGCGTCGACGACGAGTACATCCAGCGGGAGCTCAGCCCGGTCCAGCCGGAGATCGAACCGAAACTCTTCCGCAAGTACATCGCCTACGCCAAGCGCAACAGCTTCCCCATGCTCTCCGAGGAGGCCAAGGAGACGCTCATCGAGTACTACCTCAACCTCCGCAACCTCGCCGACTCAAACAAGCCCGTGCCGGTCACCGCCCGCCAGCTGGAGGCGCTCGTCCGCCTCGCCGAGGGGAGCGCCCGCATCCGCCTGGCGAAGACCATCGAGCAGAGCGACGCCGAGCGGGTCATCCGCATCGTGGATACCTGCCTCCGGCAGGTCGCCTACGACGCCGAGACGGGGAGCTTCGATATCGACAAGTGGGTGTCGGGCACCACCAAGCGCAGCAGGGACCTGATCCGGGCTATCAAGGAGGTGATCCGCGAGGTGGGCGACGAGAGCGGCACCGCACAGGTGGAGAACGTCATGGAGGCGCTGGTCAACGAAGGCCACGCCCGCGACGACGTGAAGAAGCGGATCGAGGATCTCCTGCGGGAGGGGATCGCCTTCGAGCCCCGCCGCGGGCTGATCAAGCTGCTCGTCCGCTGACGGCGCCGACCAGTGCATTGATTCCCCCGCGCAGCCAACGGGTGTGCATGAGCAGGGATGCCATCGAGGCGGCATTCGAGGCGGGTATCAAGCTCGGCGCCCTCTACCACCAGTGGGTGGGCACCCCGATATCCCCCCGCACCGCCCCGTTCGTGGAAACAGCAATTGAAAAGGCGGTCGCGCTCCAGCCCTTCGTGGAGGAGGTGGTGGTGCGGATCGATGTCGACCAGATGATCCCCAATACCTTCGGGTACAGCGAGCTTGCCGGCCGGATGTTCAATGTGGAGATCGTGACGAAGGTGCAGGAAGCCACCTGCCGGGCGGCGCTGAAGCTGGACGGCGACTACCCGATGATGCGAATTCTCGAGTGCGATGACCCTTCCTGAAAGCCCCATCACCGACGACCATATCCATATCGACCCGGTCAACGGGAGGGGGATCGAGGCGGCGAAGGAGTTCCGGCGTGCCGGCGGCACCCACCTCTTTCTGGTGACCAAGCCCTCGTGGTCGTGCGGGGTGGAGCCCTCGCAGGCCGGCGATTTCCGGGAGGTGTTCGACCGGACGATCGCCATCGCCGAGCAGGTGCGCACCGCGGGCCTGTGCGTGTTCGTCGTCCTCGGCGTGCACCCGGCGGAGATTACCCGGCTCTCGGCGCGGATGGAGCTTGGGGGCGCGGCGGCGCTGATGCGGGGCGCCCTCGATCTCGCCGCGGGGTATGTGGCGGAGGGGCGCGCCGTCGCCATCAAGAGCGGCAGGCCCCACTACCCGGTGGACGACGCGATCTGGGTGGCCTCGAACGGGGTGCTCGCCCACGCGCTGGCGCTCGGGGCCGAGACAGGGTGTGCGGTCCAGATCCACGCCGAGAGCGGGCCCTGCGCCGATGTGGCGGAGATGGCCGACGCCGCGGGGATCGGTCGCGGCCGGGTGGTCAAGCACTTCGCCACGCCGGACACGCCGCTCGTCCCCTCCCTCATCGCAAAGCACGAGGCCATCCCCGCCCTCGCGCGGGAGATGCGCGCCTTTACGATGGAGAGCGACTACATGGACGAGAACCGCCGCCCCGGCGCGGTCATCGGCCCCAAATCGGTGCCCCGGTTCACCCGCAGGCTTTTCGAGGCGGGAGAGCTCGACGAAGACGACGTGTTCCGCATCCACGCCGAAACCCCCTCCCGTGTCTACGGGGTCGATATTTCGCTCTGACTGCCGCCGGGTTCACTTTTTTTATCAGGCAGGTCGCATACTGGTACAATGTTTTTGAAGATTCACCGTGCCCCCGGCACGGGCGAGGTGGTGGCAGTCTGCGACCGCGAGCTGCTCAACACGACGCTCGCGGAGGGCGACCTCGAGGTGTGCATCTCGGAGAAGTTCTACGGCTCCACCCCCGCCACGGAGGAGGAGGTGCGGGACGCGCTGCACCACGCAGAGAACGCCAACCTCATCGGTGCACGGACCATCGCCATCGCCGTCGATATGGGGCTGATCGCCTACGAAACCTGTATCAGGATCAGCGATGTACCCCACGCACAGATTTTCCGGATCTAGCGTTTGCATGAGAGAGAGTTTCTGCCCGAAATGCGGAGCGCCCTCGGAGGAGGGGCTCTGCCCACGGTGCATGGTGGATGCGACGGAATGGCTTGTCTGCGAGCCGCGGGTCACGCAGGTGGTCTGCCCGAGCTGCGGCTCCGTCAAACAGGCGGGGGCGTGGACCGATGTCGAGCAGGACCCCGCCGACCTCTCGGCGGCGCTCGCCATGAGCGCCGTCCACGTCCACGAGGACGTCACCGATCTCGCCATCGCCATCGAGACCCACGAGCCGAGCCCCAACCGCACCGTGGCGGCGGTCTCCGTCCGGGGCACGCTCTACGGGCTTGTGGTGGAGGATACCTGCAGGGTCGAGATCGCCTGGAAGAAGGAGCAGTGCGACCGCTGCAGCAGGTACAGCGGGGGCTACTACGAGGCCGTCCTGCAGGTGCGGGCGGCGGACCGGAAGCCCGACGTCTATGAACTGGAAAAGGCCGCACACATTGCGGATGCGTCGGAGGAGGAGCTGCAGGCGTCGGGGGACCGTCTCGCCTTCGTCCTCAAGGTGGACGAGCACCGGGACGGTCTCGATATCTTCGTGGGAAGCCAGCACCTCGCCGATCTCGTCTCCCGCTCGATCGTGCAGGAGCTGGGCGGGAAGTACTCCACCCACCCCAAGCTGGTGGGGGAGCGGGACGGCAGGAAGCTCTACCGGGTCACCTACGCCATCCGCCTGCCCTGCTACCAGAAGGGTGATGTCGTCCTGATGGGCAAGCGCTACTGCGAGATCCGGGATATGGAGAAGAACCAGATGCGGATCTTCGATCTCAGGGACGGGACGATGCGGACGGTCAGGGAAGACTGCAGCAACCGCCCCATCGGCAACGTCAGGGATGCCGAGAACTGCCTCTGCGCCTACATCGACGGCCCGGTGGCCGGCATCCTCGACCCGGCAACCTACACCACCCGCGAGGTCGCCGCCTCCCCGTGGCTGCACCTCGCCGAGGGGTCGTACGTGCGGGTGCTCAGGGACGCGGAGCACAACCGCCTGGTGCCGGTCGGGTGATCGCTGTTGCGCACGCGCACCGTCCCCCTCGATATGCTGGAAGCGGCGCTCGACGAGGCGTGGGCTGACCGGGCGCGGCGGCCCTACGTCGAGGGTGATGTGTGCCATGTCCCCGTCAGGGAGGGGTTCGCCGCGGACGCCGAGATACCCGACCGCAGGCCCTACCGGGGCCCGGGCTACCAGATGATCGGGGATATCGCCCTCGTCCACGGCGGCGCCCCGTCCGCGGCGGAACTGGAGGCGCTCGTTGCGTGGCGGCAGCCCCGGGGCGTGCTGCTGGTCGAGGGGTTCGAGGGGGCGCTCCGCATCCCGCGCACCCGTCTGCTCTGGGGCGAGTGCGGGGAGGTCGTCCACCGCGAGGCGGGGATCCGCTACCGGCTCGACCCGGCGACGGTGATGTTTGCGCAGGGCAATCGCGAGGAGAAGATGCGCATCGCGACGCTGGTCCGGCCTTCCGAACGCGTGGCGGATATGTTCGCGGGCATCGGCTATTTCACCCTGCCCGCGGCCCGCGCCGGGGCGCGGGTGCACGCGATGGAGCTGAACCCCGCGGCGTTTCAGTATCTCGAGCACAACATCCGGGAAAACAGTCTTGTGGGGCGGGTGCGGGCCGAATGCGGCGACTGCCGCGACCTCCTCGACGGGCCCTACGACCGCATCATCATGGGCCACTTCGACGCACCCGCAATGCTCGGACCGGCACTCGTCCACGCCGAACGCGGGACCGTGCTCCATGTGCATAGCATCGGGCCGGCGGGCGATCGTATCCAAACCCTTATCGAGAATGCGGGGTATTCATGGGATATTCGCGCATACAGGATCAAGCAATACGCGCCGCACCGGTGGCACATGGTGCAGGACGTGATCCTCTCATGACAGAAACAACAGGACCGCTGGACGGGAGAACCGTGGTGCTCGGCATCACCGGGAGCATCGCCGCCGTCGAGACCGTGCTCCTCGCCCACGCCCTGCGGCGGCGGGGGGCGGCGGTGCAGGGCGTCATGAGCACTGCCGCCGCGGGGATACTGCACCCCGACGCGGTCGCCTACGCCACGGGGCGCCCCGCCATCACCCGGTGCACGGGGATGGTGGAGCACGTCGCCTTCTGCGGCATCGCCGGCGAGGCGGACGTCCTGCTCATCGCGCCCTGCACGGCCAACACCCTCTGCAAGATGGCGCACGGCATCGACGACACCCCGGTCACCACGTTTGCCACCACCGCCATCGGGCGGGGCATGCCGGTGATCGTCGTCCCGGCGATGCATCACTCGATGTTCCGGCACCCCGGCGTTGCGGCGTGCCTGGAGACGCTCCGGCGGTGGGGGGTCACGGTCATCGACCCCCGGATCGAGGAGCAGAAAGCGAAGATCGCCGCGATCGAGGAGATCGTGCTGCACGTGGAGCGGGCGGCCTCGGGCATGCCCCTCGCCGGCAAACAGGTCCTCATCACCAGCGGGGCGTGCCGGGAGCCGGTGGACGACGTCCGCGTGCTGACCACCCGGTCGACGGGCATGATGGGCCGGGAGCTGGCCCTGCAGGCGTTCCGGCTCGGCGCCGAGGTCACGGTGGTGCACGCGGGGTCCATCCCCTGCGTCCGGAACGTTGCCGTGCAGACGGCGGTGGAGATGCGGGAGGCGGTCATGGGGCTCCTCGATGCGGAGCACTTCGACTACTACCTGAGCGCCGCGGCGATCTCGGACTTCGTCCCCGAGCGCTCCGAGGGCAAGATCCCGAGCGGGCAGGCGGTCACGCTCCGGCTCGCCCCCTCCCCAAAGCTCATCGATGCGGTGGCGGGGCGCGAGGGGCTGCGCACCGTCGCCTTCAAGCTCGGGTGGGACGGGGAGGCGAAGGCGCAATCGATGCTGGACGCGGGCGCCGCGCTGGTGGTCGTCAACACCCCCGACGCGATGGGGGCGGACGCGGGGGCGTTCGTGATCCTCTCCGCAGCGGGACGCCGCGATGTGACAGGAACCAAGGAGGAGGTTGCAGCCGCAGTATGGTCAGAACTGCAGTAGCATTCTGCCCGGGGCATATTTCCGGGTATTTCAGGCAGAAGGAGGGCGAGACGCTCTCGACGACCGGCAGCATCGGTGCGGGCATCGTGATCGACGAGGGGGTGTGCGCCGCGGTGACGGCGGCGGACCGCCCGGCGGTCGAGGCGCGGCGGGTCGATGCTGCGGGATCGGTCATGGAGCGGTTCTGCGACGCGGCGCCGCTGGCCTACGTGATGGAGCGGCTGGGGTGCCCGGCATCGGTGGTCACCGAGTGCCGCCTGCCCATCAGCGCCGGGTTCGGGCTGAGCGCTGCGGCGCTGCTCGCCACTCTCACCGCCCTCAACGCCCTCTACGACCTGCACCTGGACGAGCGCGAGGTCGCCCTGCTGGCCCATGAGGCGGAGATCGTCCACCGCACCGGGCTCGGGGACGTCGCCGCCTGCCGCGGCGGGGGCGTCGCCTGCAGGACGGGGGCCGGCATCGACGCCCCGATCGAGCGGGTGCTCGCTCTCGGCGGGCCGATCGCGGCGGTGAGTTTCGGGCCGCTGGAGACCTCGGCGGTGCTCGGCTCGGCATCCCGGATGCGCGCCGTCGACGCCGCGTACCCGGGCCGGTGCCCGGACGGGATCGAGGACTTCTTCGCCCTTTCCCGCGCCTTCGCGCGGGACTCGGGGCTGGTGACGGACGAGGTCGAGGAGGTGCTGCGGGCCTGCGAGCGGGAGGATGTCCCGGCGAGCATGACCATGCTGGGCAGGGGGGTGTTCGCCTTCGGGGAGCGTGCCGCAGCGGCGCTCGCCCCCTACGGGGAGGTCTACGTGATGGCATGCGCGACGCACGGCGTCCGGTTAGCAGGGGTGCGCGGATGATCCCCGCGGACCACCCCCGCTACCGCTCGCTCGTGGCGCGGGAGCGCCTCGCCGAGTGCGCCCGCGCCGGGATCGTGGCCCTCGAGGGGCTGGGCGCCCACGGCCGGGGCGAGGCGTTCGACTACCTGCTCGGGGAGGCCACCACGGCGAGCGCGCGCCGCGCCGAGGAGACGGCCGCGGCGATGCTCATGCACGCGGCGCACCCGGTGATCTCGGTCAACGGCAACACCGCGGCGCTCGCCGCCGGAGCGGTCGCCGACCTGCAGCGGGCGAGCGGGGCGCTGGTGGAGGTCAACCTCTTCCACCGCACCGAGGAGCGCATGGAGGCGATCACCGCCCTGCTGGCGGCGGCGGGTGCGGCGGTGCTGCACGGCGAGGCCGAGCGCCTGCTGCCCCTCTCCCACGACCGCGCCCTCTGCCTGCGGGAGGGCATCGTTGCGGCGGACGTGGTGCTCGTGCCCCTCGAGGACGGCGACCGCTGCGAGGCGCTGGTGGCGATGGGGAAGACCGTGATCGCCATCGACCTCAACCCGCTCTCCCGGACCGCCCGGGCGGCGACGCTGACCGTCGTGGACGAACTCACCCGGGCACTCCCCGCTATCACCGCGGCGTGCGCCGCCATGGACGACGGCCGGGCGGGGGCGCTGATCGCGGCCCACGACAACCGGCGCCTCCTGCAGGAGGCCCTCGATGCCATACAGGAGAGGATCGCCCATGCTCTGGATTGAGACATACCGCCCGAAGACCTTCGACGCCATCGTCGACCAGGAGACGGTGGTCCGCCACCTCGCC
>DSDF01000086.1 GCA_011048835.1 Methanoculleus sp.
ACCGTAAGACTGGCATCAAAATTGGTGACCGAGTGGGTCAGCGCACCGATGCTGATCACGTCCACGTCGAGGCCTGCGAACTCGAGGATCGTCTCCTCGTCGATACCGCCCGAGACCTCGATGGCCACGCGGTCCCGAAGCCCCCGCTCCCGCAGGCGGTCGAGCGCCGCCTGCACCTCGCCGGGGGTCATGTTGTCCAGCATGACGATGTCGGCGCCCGCCGCCGCGGCCCTGAGCGCGTCGCCGGCGCTGCCCACCTCGACCTCGATGGTTGTGTACCTGCTCCGGGCGCGTGCCGCCCGTATCGCCTGTTCCATGGAGACGAGTACCAGGTGGTTGTCCTTGATGAGGACCTGGTCGGAGAGAGAGAGGCGGTGCGGTTCGCCGCCCCCGAGCACCACGGCCTTCTTGTCGAGCATTCTCAGGCCCGGGCAGGTCTTCCGCGTCGCCGCGACCGCCACTGTCGGGTTGACGGCCTGTGCGATATCGACCATCGCCCGGGTGCGGGTGGCAATCCCGCTCATCCGCCCGATGAGGTCGAGCGCGGTGCGTTCCACCAGCAGGACGGCGGCGGCGGTGCCGGCAAGCTCCATGAGCGCCTGCCCCTCATGGACCCTGCTCCCGTCGCGGGCCAGCTGCCGCACCGTGATCCCGAAGTGGGAAAAAAGCGCCGCAGCCTCGGCAATACCCGCAATGATGCCGTCCTGTTTTGCCTGGATGCGGGCGACGCAGGTGATGTCGGGGACCACCGCTTCGGTGGTCACATCGCCGAACGGTGCGTCCTCCCTGACGAATCTCACCAGATCCTCGATCCATTCCATAGATCCTACCTGTGCAGTGCGATCATCCTCTCGATGGCGGTGCGCGCCTCTGCCATGATGCGGTCGGGAAGCGTGACCTCGTGCTCCTCCGTCTCGAGCGCCGCCTTCAGGATCGGGAGGGTGGTGAGTTTCATATCGTGGCAGACCGCCCCCTCCCTGGTCAGGAAGGTCCGGTCGGGATGGAGGGTCTTCAACCGGTATCCCATCTCCTTTTCGGTGAACACGTGCCAGAGTCCGCTTTCTGCGGCGATCCTGACCATGCCGCCGGTGGAGGCGATCACGTCCGCACGCTCCTGGATCGCCGGCGGGCATTCGGGGTGGCAGATGATCCTGCCGCCCCGTGCGCGGGCTTCTGCAACATCGTGGAGGGAAAATCCCGTGTGCACGTAGCAGTGGCCGGTGGGGGGGACGGGGATGATGGTCTTTTCCGGCACCGATCGCTGGACGAATGCGGCGAGGTTCGCATCGGGCCCGAAGATGATCTCGTCGGCATCGAGTGACCGCACCACCTCGACGGCGTTGGCGGAGGTGCAGACGATATCCGCAACCGCCTTGCATTCGGCGGTGCTGTTCACGTAGACCACCACACCCGCGTGCGGGTGTTCAGCCTTCGCACGTATTAGCATCTCCGGGGTGAGCTGGTCGGCGAGGGGGCAGCCCGCCTCCTGTACCGGCAGTATCACCTTTTTGTCGGGGTTGAGGATTTTCGCGGTCTCGGCCATGAACTGCACGCCGCAGAAGACGATCATCCGCTCGGTGACCGACGCCGCCCGGAGTGCGAGCTCGAGGCTGTCCCCGACGAAATCCGCGACGTCCTGGATCTCCGGCAGCTGGTAGTTGTGCGCCAGGATCACCGCGTCTTTCTCCTTTTTTAGTGTGCGAATGGTATCGATCATGCTCAGGTACCTACCGAGATCGGCCGCTCCAGGTTGCGAAGCAGGGTGATGATCGACAGGGCCGCAAGGTAGCTCGTGGCGGGGTTTTCCGGGCTCGGCGTATTGCGCACCCGGATCTCGATCTCCCCGAATGCTCCTTCGGCAACAATTTCGTGGATGTTTCGGTCGACCGAAGGGTCCACCCAGAGCTCGACCTCTGCCTGGCGCCCCGCGGCAAGTTCGAGGGCAACTGCCACATTGATGTTTTTCGGAAATTCCCGGATGCAGTCGTGAGCGGTGCCGCGAAAGACGAGCATTTTCGTATCCGCCCTGATGCCGAGCGATGCCGGGTTCTTCGTCGTTTTCAGGGTGAGGCGCGTGATATCCGTGATCTGGCCTATTTTCAGGTTATCCAGCCCGATGATCGCTCCGCTGGGGATGTAGACCCTCTTTCCCGCCGCTCGTGCAGTCTCTTCGAGCTGCGCGTAGAATGCGTGATCGGAAAGCGCCCCGACGCTCAGGATGACGAGGTCTTTTCCGCGCCGGAGGATCTCCTCTGCATACTCAGCCACGGCTTGCACCGATGCCGCCTCCACCACGAGGTCGAAGTCGCCGGTGATAAAGTCCTCAAACTGCGTGCAGACCCGTGCGCCCGTCGCAGCGGCAATTTCCTCCGCCCGCGCCCGGATGATATCGTAGACCGCCGTAATCCTGATGTCTGCAGGGTATTTGGCAAGCACATGCCCCACGTTCCCGCAACCCAGCAAACCGATCCGGATCATTGCTATCATTTTGTGGGTACCAGTGGTTAAGCATTGTGTTTAAATGCCTCCATCTCAGGAGTGCGCCGGGCGAAAATGGGAAGAACAGATGATTTTTCCTGGTGCGGCGTGGCCGTGCGATATATATTTATAGTCATCGTCACCACCTAGCAGTAATGTGTGGTGAATGTTTTTTCGCCGGTGAACGCTTTTATCACGGTTAGTCCAGGCCCCGTCGTCCACACATTGGACCGGCCCTCCCGGGTTTGTTCTTCTCCAAACGAGTTCAACGGAGCGTATGCGCTTCGCTTTTTCTTTGCGTATTTTGCCTATTTCTAGCATAACTCCTCTCATCCAGCAATGATCGTGTGGTTGGGAGGGGGTGGTGTACATCGATGACTGGAAAACAGATTCGACTGGAACGAATTATCAACCGTGACACCGGAACTACCATTATCGTGCCGATGGATCACGGGGTGAGCAACGGCCCTATCGACGGGCTCGTTGATCTTGAACGGAGCGTGAATCTCGTCGCCGAGGGCGGTGCAAATGCGGTGCTCGGCCACGTGGGGCTTGCCCTGCACGGGCACCGGAGGCGCGGGAGGGATATCGGGCTCATCCTGCACCTCTCCGGGAGCACGAGCATCGCCCCCGATCCCAATGAAAAGGTCCTTGTCAACAGCGTCACCAATGCGCTCCGGATGGGCGCCGACTGCGTGTCCGTCCATATCAATATCGGGGCGGATTCGGAGGCGCGCATGCTCCTGGACCTGGGAGCCATCGCGGTGGAGTCCATGGAGTGGGGGATGCCTCTCCTCGCCATGATGTACCCGCGGGGCAGAAAGATCGACGACGAACACGCGGTCGAACACGTGAAGATTGCCGCCCGCGTGGCCTCGGAACTGGGGGCCGATATCGTCAAGACCGTGTACACGGGCGATCCCGACAGTTTCCGCGAGGTGACGCGTGGCTGCCATGTCCCCGTGGTGGTCGCCGGGGGTTCGAAGACCGACGATGCATCGACGCTCGCGCTCATCGAGGGGGCGATGCAGGGCGGTGCCGCCGGGATATCGATCGGCAGAAACGCCTTCCAGCACCCTGCGCCGGAGCGCTTCGTGCGGGCGGCGGCGATGATCGTGCACGAGGGGCGCAGCGCCGACGAGGCGCTGGCATTCCTGAACGGTGGTGTGAAATGATTGGAAAAGAGATACGCCTCGAGCGGATACTGGACCGCAACACGGGAAAGACGGTCATCATTCCCATGGACCACGGGTTTTCGCTCGGCCAGATCGACGGCCTCACGAACATGCCCCGCATCGTCTCGGAGGTGAGCAAGGGCGGTGCGAACGCCATCGTCCTGCACAAGGGGATGGTCAAGCACGGGCACCGGAAGGGTGGACGCGACATCGGGCTCATCGTCCACCTCTCCGCGAGCACCTCGCTCAACCCCGATCCCAACGACAAGGTGCTCGTCTGCACGGTGGAGGAGGCCATCGCCCTGGGGGCGGACGCCGTATCCATCCATATCAATCTCGGGGCGCCCAACGAATCGCGGATGATCGAGGAGGCGGGCGGTATCGCCAAAGAGTGCACCCGGTGGGGCATCCCCCTGATGGTGATGATCTACCCCCGCGGCGAGGGCATCGACCCCCGGAGCCCGCAGGCGATCGGGCACTGCGTGCGCGTCGCCGAGGAACTGGGCGCCGATCTCATCAAGACCAATTACACCGGCGACCCGGCGACATTCCGTCCCATCACGGAAGGGTGCCCGGTCCCCGTGCTTATCGCCGGAGGGGAAAAGACCGGGGATCTCGACACCCTGCATGCCATCCACGATGCCGTCGCCGCAGGGGCGGCAGGGGTGTGCATGGGGCGCAACGCGTTCCAGCGCAGCGATCCCGCCGCCTTCGTGCGGGCAATCTGCCGGACGGTCCACGAGGGTGTCGACCCGGAAACCGCCCTGGAGGCCCCGGAATGAAATCGTTCTGGGTGGATGTGCGCCCCTGGGACAAGGACCTTGCCACCACGGCGATCGAGAGCGGCGCCGATGCGCTGGTGGTCGACGAAGCGGCGGCGGTCCGTGAGCTCGGCCGCGTCACCACCGTTGCGCCGGACGGCGATCTGGTGCCCGGGAAGGATGTGTTCTGGGTGGAAATCGCCACGAAGGAGAGCGAGGAGAAGGCGGCACGGCTCGCCGCCGGGGGGCTGGTCGTGGTCACCACCACCGACTGGACGGTCATCCCCCTGGAGAACCTGGTTGCCGCATCCGACCGGATCATCGCCCGGGTGGGCAGCATCGACGAGGCGGAACTGGCGCTCAATGTGCTGGAAAAAGGTGTGCACGGGATCCTTCTCGAGACGCGGGACCCTGCAGCGGTGCGGGCGATCGCCGCGCTCCTGCAGCGGGGCGAAGAACCCCTTCCCCTCGTCCCCTTCACCGTCACCCGGGTGCGGTCCGTGGGGATGGGCGACAGGGTCTGCGTCGACACCTGCTCGCTGCTCGCCGACGGCGAGGGGCTGCTCGTCGGCAACACCTCGAGTGCATTTCTGCTCGTCCACGCGGAGACGCTGGAAAACCCGTACGTCGCGCCCCGCCCGTTCCGGGTGAACGCCGGCACGGTGCACGCGTATGCGCTGATGCCGGGCAAAAAGACCACGTACCTCTCCGAACTCGGGGTCGGCGACGGCGTGCTGGTCGTGGACGCGCACGGGGAGACCCGCGAGGCCGTCGTGGGCCGGGTCAAGATCGAGCGCCGCCCGCTTCTCGTGGTGGAGGCCGAGGGGGACGGCGCGGCGGTGAGCCTGGTGCTGCAGAACGCCGAGACCATCCGCCTGGTCGGCGAGGACGGTGCCGCCGTTTCGGTGGTCGACCTCGAACCCGGCACCCGGGTGCTCGGCTATACGACCACAGGCGGCAGGCATTTCGGCATGGCGGTCGACGAGACGATCATCGAGAAGTGAGTGAGGACATGAAAATCGGCATCATCGGAGGCTACGGGGGCATGGGCAGCCTCTTTGCAGGGGTATTTACCCGCGCAGGCCATGACGTCCTGCGGTCGGGGCGCCGGACCGCCCTGACCGCGAGCGATCTGGCCGCGCGGTGCGATTGTGTCATGGTCTCCGTTCCCATCCGCGAGACCGTAGCGGTGATCGAGGCGATCGCACCAGACCTCCACGAGGAGCAGGTGCTCTGCGACCTGACCTCGCTCAAGGCAGAACCCGTCGCCGCCATGCTCCGGTCGCCCGCGCAGGTGATCGGGATGCACCCCCTGTTCGGGCCGCAGGTCTCGTCCCTCACCAACCAGACGATCATCCTCACGCCGGCACGGTGCCGCGAGCAGACGCTCGCCGTTTTTTCGGAGATCTTTTCCCGGGAAGGGGCGCTCGTCACCCTGAGCACACCGGAGGAGCACGACCGGATGATGGCCGTCGTCCAGGCGCTCACCCACTTCGCCACCCTCGCCCTCGCCGGGACGATGCGGCGGACGGGCGTCGACCTCGACCGCGTGCTTTCCTTCACCAGCCCCGTGTACCGCATCGAGCTGGCCCTGATCGGGAGGATCCTCGGACAGGACGCCGACCTCTACGGCCCGATCCTCATGGACAACCCCCATGTGCCCGCGGTGCTCGACGCCCTCGATGCGGTCGCATCCGACCTCCGAAGCATGGTGGAATCCGGGGATGCCGATGGGTTCCGGCGCTTTTTTTCCGACCAGAAGGCGACCTTTGCACCCTACGTCGATCGGGCGACCGCGGAGTCGAACACGCTCATCGAGGCACTGGTGAAGCAATGACCATCGCCACGCTCGGCCCGGAAGGGACCTTCAGCCACGAGATCGCAGCGAGGCTCGGTGCGGAGGGGATCGAACTCCTGCCCACCATCCGCAGCGTGTTCCGCCGGGTGGCGGCAGGGGGGGCGGATGGCATCGTGCCGCTGGAAAACAGCCTCGCCGGCGGGGTGGGGGCGACCCTCGACTGCCTGTACCAGTTCGAGGTCACCATCACCGGCGAGGCGTTCCTGCGGATCCGCCACCACCTCGTGGGATCGGTGACGCCGGAGAGGATGGAGGTGCTGTACGTGCACCCGCAGACCCATGAGCAGTGCAGCGAATGGATCGAGAGGATCGGGGTTCCCGTGGTGCATACGGCCAGCAACGCTGCGAGCGCCGGGGCCTGCGCCCGCACCCCGCGGTCGGGGGCGATCACGTCGGTGACCGCCGCAGGCATCCACCACCTCCCCGTGATCGCTTCCGACGTGCAGGATGCCGGGGACAATGTCACGCGCTTTGTCCGTATCGCATCCGATCCTGCCCCCTGCAGCAATCCGGCAAAATGCAGCATCCTGATCGACCCGGAGACGGACCGGACCGGGCTCCTCCACGACCTGCTGCGGGTGTTTGCGGACCGGGCCATCAACCTGACGAAGATCGAATCCCGCCCGGCGCGCCGCGGCATGGGGACCTATATCTTCTTCCTCGATGTTGCGGCATCCCCGGGCTGGCAGGACGCGCTTCTGGATCTGGGCGCTATCGCCCGGGTGCGGAACCTTGGCTGCTACCCGGACGGCGAGGTGTACGGATGAAGGTTGCGCCGGAGCGGGTGCGCGACGTGGACCTGTGCGTCCGCGCCCCCCCCTCGAAGAGCTACACCCACCGGGCGCTGATCGCCGCTGCGCTCGCCGGGGGCACCTCGGTGATCAAGGGGCCGCTCCGGTCGGAGGATACCGCCCTCACCCGGCGTGCGCTCGAGCGTTTCGGCATCGCCATTTGGGACGACGGCGGGGATCTGGAGGTTGAGGGAACCGGGGGCGATCTCCGGTGCAGAGCGGGAGGGCCGATCGATTGCGGCAACTCCGGCACGAGCATGCGCCTCCTTGCCCCGCTCGCCCTGCTCTGCCCGCACCCGGTGGTGTTCACCGGCACGGAACGGATGCGCCAGCGTCCCATCGGCCCGCTCGTGGACGCCCTCAACCGGATCGGGGGGGCGATCACCTACGAGCAGGCACCGGGCTTTCCCCCGATACGGGTCAGCGGCACCCTTGCAGGCGGGCAGACGTCCGTGGACGCGTCGGTGAGCAGCCAGTTCGTCTCCTCGGTGCTGCTCGCCGCGCCCATGGCCGCGGGACCGGTCGAGGTCGCAACGGTTGGGCAGGTCTCCTCCCGCTCCTACCTTGATGTCACCGTCGATGTCATGCGGGCGTTCGGCGTCAAGGTGGCGCGGGACGGTGATGCATGGTTTGCTGTCGATCCCCGGCCCTACCGGCCGCGGAGCTATGCAATCGAGGGCGACTACTCCTCCGCCTCCTACTTCTTCGCCATGGCCGCGGTCTCGGGCGGCAGGGTGACGGTCGAGAACCTCAATCCAGTGTCGGTGCAGGGCGACCGCCGGTTCGTCGCCGCCCTCGGCAGGATGGGCTGCGAGGTCCGGGCGCGGCCGGGGGGCGTGACGGTGACGCGGACGGGCAGGCTTGTGGGGATCGAGATCGATATGGCCTCCACCCCGGACACGGTCCAGACGCTGGCGGCGGTCGCCGCGTTTGCGGATAGCCCCACCACCATTTCGGGGATCGGGCACCTCCGGCACAAGGAGAGCGACCGCATCGAGGCGACGGTGGGGATGCTTCGCGCCTGCGGTGCCGGGGCAGCGTGGGTGCAGGACACCCTGACGATCACGCCCGGGCCATTCCGGGGCTGCACCATCGACCCGCGCAACGACCACCGGACGGCGATGGCGGCGGCGGTGATCGCCCTCGGGGCCGGCGGCGTGACGATCGAGGGGGCGGAATGCGTCGCCAAGTCGTTTCCGGAGTTCTGGGCGATTTTGCAGGAGGCGGGGCTTGTATGAGGGTCGTCCTGATCGGGTTCCGGGGGTCGGGCAAGACGGCGGTCGGGAAACGGCTTGCCGGGGCGCTCCGCCTGCCGTGGATCGATACCGATGCGGCGATCGAGGCGCGTGCGGGCATGGGCATCCCGGCGATCTTTGCCGAACGGAGAGAGGCGGGCTTTCGCGCCCTTGAGCGCGAGATAATCGCAGCGCTGCCCGCGGACGGGTGCGTGGTGAGTGCGGGCGGCGGGGCGGTGCTCGATCCCGAAAACGTGGCGCACCTGCGCGCCGGGTCGGCGGTGTTTTTTCTCCGGGCGCCGCCGGCGGTGCTCGAGGCCCGCGTCCGGGGAAGCGACCGGCCGGCGCTGACCGCCTTTTCCCCGGCAGAGGAGGTCCGGGTCCTGCTCGCAGAGCGCACGCCCGCCTACCGCAGCGCCGCGGATGTCTGCGTCGATACCGGGGAGCGGGGCGTCGGGGAGGTCTGCGAGGCGATCCTCTCCGCCCTCTTTGCGGGGACCGTACCGCGGGCGTCGTGCCTGCGCTCCCTCGACGCCATCGTGCGCATGGTGCCGTCTGCTGCGGAAAGGGCGAACCTCTGTACCCTTCTCTGCTCGAAGGAGAACCCGCTGCGAAGGCTCTTTGCGATCACCGGCTTCCCGTGCGCCCACAGCAAGAGCCCGCTGCTCTATAACCACCTTTTTTCCCGCTTCAACCTCAACTATTATTATACGCTGCTCGAGTGGCCCGATGTCGGCGACGTGATTGACCTGGTGCGGACGCTCGATATCCGGGCGCTGTCCGTGACCATCCCCCACAAATCTGTGGTGATGGCCCATCTGGACGAGATCGACGCCCATGCGGCGGCGATCGGGGCGGTCAATTCGGTGCTCAACTGCGGAGGGATTCTCTCCGGGTACAACACCGACTGGATCGGGGTGAAAATGCCCCTCGACGATGTGGAGGGGAGCCGCGCGGTGGTGATCGGCGCCGGCGGGGCGGCCGCGGCGGCGGTGTACGCCCTGCGGGACCGCGGCATGGAGGTCTGCATCCTCAACCGGACCGAAGGACGGGCCGCCGCCCTGGCCTCCCGGTTCGGCTGCGAATACGGCCCCCTCGCCGCCCTCCCCGCGCTGGATGCGGACGTGCTCATCAACGCAACGCCCGTCGGGATGGGCGATGACGGGCGCTCGCCGGTGCCGCAGGAGCACCTCCGGGAGGGGATGTGCGTCTTCGACCTGGTCTATACGCCGCCGCAGACCCCCCTGCTCGCGGCGGCCGAGAAGCGCGGTTGCCGAACGATTCCGGGGACGGAGATGTTCGTCTACCAGGCGAAGGCGCAGTTTGCGCTGTTCACCGGCATCGAGGTGGAGCCCGCGCTTATCAGGAGATTGTTGCAATGAATACGTTCGGGAGAAATTTCCGGTGCACGACCTTCGGCGAGAGTCACGGCACAGCGCTCGGCGTGGTGATCGACGGCTGCCCGCCGCACATCCCCCTGACCGGGGAAGATATCCAACCACTGCTGGACCGCCGCCGTCCGGGCCAGTCCGACCTCGTTTCGCCGCGGTCCGAGCCCGACCGGGTGGAGATCCTCTCCGGCACCTTCGAGGGGGTCACCACCGGCACCCCCATCGCCATGATCGTCTTCAACCGGGACGCCCGCGGGAAGGAGTACGAGGCGCTCCGAGAGGTGTTCCGGCCCGGGCACGCCGATGCCGCCATGCAGGGAAAATTCGGCATCCGCGACCACCGCGGCGGGGGCAGGACGTCGGGCAGAGAGACGCTTGCCCGGGTTGCCGCGGGCGCACTGGCGATGAAGATCCTCGCCCGTGAGGGAATCGCCATTTCCTCGCGTATTGCAGAGATCCACGGGGAGACCGATCCCGCCCGCATGGAGGAGGCGATCCGCAGCGCCCGGGATGCGGGCGACTCCGTGGGAGGGGTGGTCGTGATCACCGCAACGGGCTGCCCCGCGGGCCTTGGCGATCCGGTCTTCGGCAGGCTCGATGCAGGGATAGCGGGCGCCATGATGGGCATCGGCGCGGTGAAGGGCGTGGAGATCGGCGACGGGTTTGCTGCCGCCCGCCTCACCGGGAGCGAACACAACGACCAGATGAACCGCACCGGCTACCTGAGCAACCATGCGGGGGGCATCCTCGGGGGAATGAGCAATGGAAACGAGATCGTGGTCCGGATCGCGGTCAAGCCGACCCCCTCCATCCGCACGGCCCAGCGGACGCTGACAGTGTCCGGGGAGGAGGCCGAAATCCGGATCGAGGGCAGGCACGACCCCTGCATCGCGCCCCGCATCCTCCCCGTCGCCGAGTGCATGCTCGCCCTCGTCCTCGTCGATGCCTGGCTGGAAGCAGAAAAATACCGCAGATTTCGCACGCGTGAATGCTGAATGGACGTATTGAACAACCGAACAATCTACGTGGAGTCGTACGGCTGCACCTACAACCACTGCGACACGCAGAAGCTGATCGCGCTCGCGGAGGCGCAGGGGTGCCGGCAGGTTCCTGCGGACGAGGCCGAGGTCTTCGTTCTCAACACCTGCACGGTCGTGGGCACGACCGAGCGGCAGATGATACGACGCCTGAAGGCATTCCGGGACCGCGAGATCGTGGTGACCGGGTGCATGCCGGTGGTGCAGCGGGAGGCCATCCGGGAGGTGTGCGATGCCTCTTTCATCCTCCCGGAGGAATTGCAGCGCTGGTCGGGGCGTGCCGGGGCGATGATCGCCCCCGGCGTCGGCGCTGTCCAGGTCGGCCCCGGGTGCCTGGGATCCTGCGCCTACTGCATCACACGGTGCGCACGGGGAAGACTGCGCAGCTTTCCCGAAGACATGATCATCGCCGAGATCGAACGGCTCGCCGCCGGGGGGGCCTGCGAGATCCAGCTGACCGGGCAGGACGTGAGCGCCTACGGGATGGACGGGACCGGCACCCTTGCCGACCTGCTGCACCGGATCGGGGAGATCCCGGGCGGGTTCAGCGTCCGGGTGGGCATGATGAACCCCGCCACCGCGTGCCGCATCGCCGATGATCTCGCGGCGGCGTTTTCGCAGGAGAAGGTCTTTTCGTTTGTCCACCTGCCGGTGCAGTCGGGATCGGATAGCGTGCTCGCGGCAATGCGCCGGGGGTACACGGTCGCCGACTTTACCGGTCTCGTGGGGGCGTTCCGGGACCGGATGCCCAATGTCCGCGTCTCCACCGATCTCATCGCGGGATTCCCCACCGAAACGGACGAGGATTTCCGCCGGACCCTCGACCTCCTGCACGAGATCCGCCCGACAAAGGTCAACATCACTCGCTATTCGCCGCGCCCGGGCACGGCGGCGGCCGAACTGGGGGACATGCCCGACTGGATCAAAAAGGAACGCTCGAGAGCGCTCACCCGGGCGGCCAACGCCATCTATGACGACCACAATTGCACTGTCATCGGCACGGAACTGGCGGTGCTGGTCACCGAACAGCGGATGGCGGGATCCGCCGTCGCCCGCGATCAATCCTACCACAATGTCGTCATCGGCGAGCCCCTTCCCATCGGCACCCGCCTGCGGGTGCGGATCACGGGCCACCGGCGCCACTACCTGCTGGGTGAGCCCGTGCGGTGATGCCGGCGGCGGGTGTACAGCGTTGAGGCCCCGTAGCAGGCGGCGCTGATCAGGACGATGCTCGCCCCGGAGGGGACGGCAAGGAGATAGGAGACCCACATCCCGGCAAAGGTGAAAACGACCCCGAGGATGATGGCGATTCCCATGATGCGCGGCAGGCGGGTGCTGTGCTGGCGGCCGATGGCGGCGGGAAGCGTGAGCAGGGCGATCACGAGGATCACCCCCACCGCCTTTATCAGCATGACCACCGTGAGCGCCGTGAGGCAGAGGAGGAGCAGGGAGATGCGCTGCACGGGGATGTTCATGATCGAGGCGAACTCCTCGTCGAAGGTGACCGCCAGCAGTTCGTTGTAGCAGAGGTACACCGCCCCGACGATGACCAGATCGAGGGCGAGCATCAGCAGCAGGTCGGATGCGGGGATGAAGAGGATGTTGCCGAAAAGGTAGCTGAAGAGATCGGGGGCATACCCCGGCGCGAGGGAGACGAACAGGATCCCGAGCGCCATGCCGACCGCCCACATGGTGGCGATGAGCGTGTCCTCGTGCTCGCCGCCCCTGCGGCTGGCCACCCCGATGCCCAGCGCCGAGGCGAGGGAGACGCCAAGCGCGCCGAGGATGGGGTCAAAGCCGAACAGGTAGCCGAGCCCGATGCCGCCGAACGCCGAATGAGAGATCCCCCCGCTGATCAGGGCGATCTTTTTGACCACCACAAAGGCGCCGATGATCCCGCAGGCGACACTGATCAGCACCCCGGCGGCAAGGGCGTGGCGGAAGAACGCGTACCCGAGGATCTCGATCACGCGCCCTCCTCCCCCTCGTGCTCCCGCAGCACACGGTGAGGGACGCCGTGGGCGATCAGGTCCACCGGGCACTGGTAGGTCTCGGCGAGCATCTGCTCCGTGATCTCGCCGGAATCGTGGGTAAAAAGTCTCCGGTTCAGGCAGGCGATCCGGTCCACGTAGACGGAAACCGCACCGATATCGTGGGTGACCAGGACGATTGCCATCGTCTCGTGCAGCTGGCGCAGGATCTCGAAGAAGTGCACCTCGGTCCGCACATCCACCTGGTTGGTCGGTTCGTCGAGGAGCAGCACGCGGGGTTCGGTGGCGAGCGCCCGGGCGAGGATAACCTTCTGCTGCTGCCCTCCCGAGAGCCGGTCCACCTGCCGGTCGGCGAGGTCCCCGATGTCCATCGCATCAAGGCACTCCTCTGCTACCCTGCGGTCTTCGGGGCGGTATTTCCTGAACGGGCGGTGGATGTGGCCGAGGCGCCCCATGAGCACCACCTCGATCACGCTGATGGGGTAGCCGAAATCGAAGGTCCGGTACTGGGGGACGTAGCCGATAGCGGTGCGGTGGTGTTCGGGGGGTTTTCCCAGGATGCGGACGTCCCCCCGGTCCGGTGCGAGAAGCCCGAGCATCAGCTTCAGGAGGGTGGTTTTCCCTCCCCCGTTGGGGCCGATGATGCCCAGGAAATCATGCTCGTCGATATCGAGAGACACCCCTTCCAGCACGGGCGTGCCGTCGAAGGAGAACCAGACGTCCTCGAGGCGGATGATGGGAGCGGTCATGCCGCCCCCTCCGCGGCGAGGTGTCCGGCGAATGTGCGGAGGTTTGCCGTGTAGTTTTCGGCGAGGGGATCGGCGTCGACGGGCGTCGCCCCGATCTGCTGCGCAATGACCTCCGCACTCTGCGTGCTCATTTGCGGGTTGACGAAGATCACCGAGATGTGCTCCTCTTCCGCCCGCCGGATGAGGGCGGCGAGCTGTCCCGGGCTCGGCTCTTTGCCGTGTGCTTCGATGGGGATCTGCTCGAGACCATATTCCCGCGCGAAATAGCCCCATGCGGGGTGAAAGACCATGAAGCTCTTCTGCTCCATGCTCCCGGTCATGGTCCGGATATCGGCGTCGAGGGCGGCAAGCTCCGCACGATACGCGTCCCGGTTCTGCAGGTACGCCTGCCCGTGTGCGGGATCGAGTACGGCGAGGGCGTCCGCGATAGAATCGACCATGATCATGGCATTCGGGGGTGCGTTCCACGTGTGGGGGTCGTTTTCCACGATCGCGATCCCCTCGCCCGAATCGACCACTGCCAAGCCGGGGTTTGCGTCAATGAGGCGGGGGAGATAGACGGTCTCGAAGGGAAGTGGCGATCCGACGGCGACATACATATCCGCCGAAGCCAGCGCCACCAGCTGGTCGGTGGCGGGCTCGTACGTGGCAGGGCTCGCCCCCGGCGGCACCATGACCAGCACGTCGACGCGGTCGCCGCCCACCGCCTCCACAAATGCTTTCTGGGGGAGGATGGAGACCGCCACCGTGATGGTATCCTCCCCGCCGTCATCCGGCGAACCGGAAAGGCAGCCTGCACCGAGGACGAACAAACCGCACAGGGCCAGCAAAAGAGGAATTCGGCTACACATCCTACTCAATTTCATACTCATTCGAGAAAATAAATACTTGCCCCTCCCTCGCGCCCCCCGCGCCCGTTGGAAAAAAGGCGCGCTCGGGCTGCATTGGCAATCAGGCGGTCATTTAAACATTGACGATCAACATGCCACCATGAGCGTGCCCCCGGCACGACGGGACTGATACCTATGGACACCATTGAAAAGGGTTTCTCCGAAATTCTCGAAAAAATTGAGGCGTATAACAAGAGAAAGGAAGAGCTTTCGCGTGAAGTGGCGGAGCTTGATGCGGAACTGCTGGGGCGGATGGCGGCCGACGCAGCACCCCTCATCCACTCGATGGGCCTGAGCATGCTACAGAGAGGGAAAAAGGATCTCGAGGGCGAGATCTACGACGCCATGTACTTCCCCGAGCGCATGTTCGTGCTCGGTAAGACCGATCCTGTCCCCTATCGGCCGGACGACCCTGAAAAGACGGTGGAGAGCCAGTACTGCGTTCTTTCAGAAGACGGCACCTTCTTCGAGATCATGTACAGCGCCAACGAGCTGATCATCGACGCCTATCGGAACCCCCTTGCCCCCCGCGAGGTCATCGACATTTACGGCTACGAGATCATGTTCATGCTCTACCGCGCCATGCGTGACTACCTGAAAGATGAAGCAGAGCTCGTCAAAGCGCTCGAAAAAACCCTGGAATATGTGTTCCAGGAAAAATGATTGGTATCGTTATTTCCACCCGAACATGGGGAACATCGGTTTGAAGAGATCCTCTTCTCCCTGCCCCATGGCTGAAAGCGGCGAGGAATGGGTAAACGTGCGGCCGCGTTCATCCTGGTAGGTCATCGCGCCCTTCGCCTCATCGATCATGTGGGGCACGGCGATGGTATAGGCTTCATCCGGTGCAAGCGGGGGGACTTCGAATTCCATGTCGAGGGGGACGATTGCCAGCCGTATCGCAACCGCCCGCCCCTCGCCCGTGTTTTTGATGATCACCGATTTTGCGTCCTCCGAGAGGAAGGCTCTGAGCTGCGGCACTTTCGGAAACCTCTTGCTGGTGTTGTAGATCGTAAAACTCATCAAGAGCACGAAGAGGATGATGGCGCCGACGCCGGCGAGATAAGGGTCGACCCCGAGCAGAAGGCCGAGCATGATGATGAACCCAAGGACAAGGACAATCTTCTGGTATCGCTCCATACCATTCCATTGACGAGAGAGGATATAACAGTTATAGTAATAATCCCGTCGTTTTCCCGTCAAATACGGCCGTGCTTTGAAGAATGAAGTCCCGGGGCCGATGCGGTCCGAACGCACGACCTCCCGATTAAAGCTGTGTGGCAATCGCGTACCTGTACCATGGATGCCACAGAGAGACCGCATTTCCCCATCTGCTGGTGATACACTCGGCAGGAATGTTTTTCATATCTCAAGCTGCAGGGCGTCCCATGACAGTTACCGTGACTGTTCGTGAGGAGGGTATCCTCGGGCTCCTGCTCGAAGGAGAACTCACCGAAGCAGACTATACTGAGATCCTTATTCCGGCGCTTGAAGAGGTGATCGATCAGTATCGGGACGTGCGCATGCTGCTACAGGTCAGGGACTTCGGGGGCTGGACCGTCGGGGGAGCCTGGGAGGATCTGAAGAACTGGCCGATGCTGCGGCATGTCGGGCGGATGGCCTTCGTGAGCGACGAGTCCTGGGACGAGGTGCTGACCTGGATGTTCAAAGCATATGCCGGCCTGACGGGTATGGACGTCAGGTTCTTCCGGGAACAGAGGCTTGAAGAAGCCTGGCAGTGGGTGCGCGAGCCTGCGTAGCAGGCTTTTTCTCAGCCACACGCCCGTTGTTTCACAGGGTACGCATGGAACCCGCCCGGAGAGGGTATACGATCGAAATCAGCTCCTGGCGCACTTGACAAAAATTCACACATCCGGTGCAGGTACTCCGCCTCAACTGCACCGAATGAAATGAAAAGAAAGTGGGCCCGATGCGATTCGAACGCACGACCTCCCGGTTATCAGCCGGGTGCACCACCAGCTATGCTACGGGCCCAATGGGATTACCTTACAACATGGTGCCGGATTGTTTTTATAGGTTATGCATTGCGGGCGATCCATCAGATTAAATGCCGATGATTCGGGTACTATGTGTGATCGTATGGTCACGCGATATATGCTCGGGAACGAGGGGATTGCGCATGCATGCCTCGAAGCCAATATCGATTTTGCAAGCGGATATCCGGGAACACCCTCGTCTGAAGTGATTGATACGCTGCGCGTCCAGCAGGAGCGGCGCCTGTACGTGGAGTGGTCGGTCAACGAAAAGGTCGCCTTTGAAAACGCCCTTGCCGCCGCATGGTGCGGGCTTCGCGCACTGGTGACGATGAAGCACGTCGGCCTCAATGTGGCCGCGGACCCGCTCATGACAAGTGCGTACACGGGAGTGACGGGCGGGTTCGTCATCCTCGCCGCGGACGACCCGTTCGCGCACAGTTCGCAGAACGAACAGGACAGCCGCCGCTATGCCCATTTCGCCCGCATTCCCTGTCTCGACCCCGCCTCGGTGCAGGAAGCCCACGATATGATCGCCGGGGCGTTTTCCCTCTCCGAAGAGGTGGGGCTTCCCGTGATGGTCCGGCCCACCACCCGCATATGCCACTCAAAGAGCGATGTGGCGCTGGGCCCGGCGGGGACCGAGCACCGCGAGGGGCAATTCCATCGAGACCCGAAGCAGTATGTGGTGATCCCGGCGCACACGCGGGTGCTCCATACAAAGCTCAACGCAAAGCAGCGAGATCTTGCCGTGCGTCTCGTGGAACTGGGCTTCAACACCGCCGATGTCAGGGGGAAGATTGCGGTGATAGCGAGCGGCATTGCGGCGGCGTACGTGAGCGAGGTCATCCCGGAGGACGTCTCGGTCGCGACGATCGGCGCCTACCCCATCGACGAGGAATGGCTGGCGGCGTTTGTCCGGCAGCATGATGCGGTGGTCGTGGTCGAGGAGCTCGACCCCGTGGTCGAGGAGGTCGTCCGGCAGGTCGCGGGCGACATTCCGGTGTCCGGCAAAAAGAATGGCTACGCTCCCCGGGAGGGGGAACTCAACCCGGCCGCGGTGGCGGGCATCCTCGCACGGGCGGGGGTGCTGGCCGAATCCGGCTTTCCGGCACCCGAACCGGTTCCCGATCTCCCTCCCCGCCCCCCTATCCTCTGCGCGGGGTGCATGCACCGGGCCGCGTTCTACGCCATCAAAAAGGCGTTTCCCGATGCCGTCTACCCGAGCGATATCGGCTGCTACACCCTCGGCCTGCAACTCGGCGTCGTGGACACCACCATCTGTATGGGTGCGTCCATCACGGTGGCGAGCGGGATTGCCCATTCAGGGGAGCCCCGGGACGTGGTCTGCACCATCGGGGACTCAACGTTTTTGCATACCGGCATTCAGGGGCTGATGAACGCGGTCTATAACGGGGCGACCATGACGGTGGTCATCCTCGACAACCGCATCACCGCCATGACCGGCCACCAGCCGAACCCCACCACGGGGCAGACCGCGTGCGGGGTGGAGAGCGTTCCCGTGTCGCTCGACGCTATCTGCCGGGCCTGCGGTGTCTCCTTCGTGGAGACGGTCGACCCCTACGATCTGACGGCCACGATCGAGTGCCTGAAGGTCGCCCGCGGCACAGCGGGCGTGAAAGTGGTCATCGCCAAACAGCCCTGCGTGATTTCCGCCCGGCGTGCGGGAGTAAAAAGGAAGGCCTTTGCGGTGGATGCAGATGCCTGCACGGGCTGCAGGGCGTGCGTGCGCTTCGGGTGCCCGGCGATCGAGTTCGCCGACGAGAAGGCGTACATCACCGATCTCTGTGCCGGGTGCGGTGTCTGTGCGGAGATATGCCCCGCGGGGGCGATCTCGGTGGAGGTGAAGCAATGACCGGCTCGTTCGATATCCTCATCGTCGGGGTGGGCGGACAGGGCACGATCCTCGCCTCCAACGTGCTCGGCGAAGCGTGCCTTATCGAGGGCCGCCACGTGGCAGGCGCCGAGACGCACGGCATGGCCCAGCGGGGCGGATCGGTGGAGAGCCATATCCGCATCGATGCGGCGGGAGGGCCGCTCATCTCACCGGGAACGGCAGATCTCCTCATCGCCTTCGACCTGCTCGAAGCACTGCGCTACCGCCACTTTCTTGCCCCCGGCGGGGTGATGGTTGCCGCCGAGCAGATCATCGTCCCCACCCCGGTGTTCCAGCAAAAGCTCGCAATCCCGACGCCGGAGGCGATCATCGAACGGCTCGGGGGGATCGAGCTCTGCCGCGTGGATGCCGCGGCGCTCGCGGTCGAGGCGGGGAGCATCCTCGCCCAGAACATCGTCATGCTCGGAGCGGCGTCAGGCTTCATGCCCCTTGCAGCGGGGTCCCTGATCAAAGCGGTGATGCGCTGCGTGCCGCCGAAGACGGTGGCGATCAACGTGGCGGCGTTTGAGAAGGGCATGGACGCGGGGGAGGCGTGCAGAACGGCGTAGCGGTGGTGTGATGACCGGACGGAGGGGCCCGTTTTCACTGGATGAGGTCTATCTCGGTGATTCGCTCGAGCTGATGCCCGGGGTCCCTTCGGAAAGCGTCGATCTCATCGTGACCGATCCCCCGTTCGCCATCGATTTCCGGGCCCGGAAGGGAAACTACAACCGGGCGGGCGATCGCGTGCTCAACGGCTATTGCGAGATCGACCGCGATGACTACCTTGCGTTTACCACGCAGTGGATGGCGGAGGCATTCCGCATCCTCACCACCTCGGGCTCGGTTTACGTCTTTTCCGGCTGGTCCAACCTCAAGGACATCCTGATCGGGCTGGATGCGGCGGGGTTCACCACCGTCAACCACCTCATCTGGAAGTACCAGTTCGGGGTGTTCACGAAGAAAAAATACGTCACCAGCCACTACCATATCCTCTTTGCCGTCAGGAACCCGAAACGCTACACCTTCAACAAAATCGATCACTACCCCGAGGATGTCTGGGAGATCAACCGGGAGTACTGGAAAGGAAAAGTCAAGACCCCCACCAAGCTCCCCCTGCAGCTGGTGCAGAAGATCCTCCGGTATTCCAGCAACGAAGGGGATCTGGTCTTCGACCCCTTCCTCGGGTCGGGCACGGTTGCCGTGGCGAGCGCCACCCTCAACCGCCGGTATCTCGGGTTTGAAATCGTCGAGGACTACCTGCGCTTCGCGCGGGCGCGCCTCGCTCGGATAACCGATTCGCCTCCACCCGTATGAGCGCCCCGGACCACGGGGGCGGGATGCCTGCACGCCGGCACCCCATGTCCTCTTGCGCTTACCGTGCCGGCGCCGCTTCCCGCGCCCGCGGTTCGGTGCCGGTCACCGTCGGGTTCTCCGGGTGCATGGTCCACTCGGTAAACGATCCCTCGTAGATGCGGACGTTCGGGTACTGCAGGTAGAATTTGAAGAGCAGAAACTCGTTGGTCGCTTCCCGCCCTGTGCCGCAGGAGCAGTAGACCGTGCGGTCGGGGCCGATGCCGTGGTGCTCGAGGATCGCGTTGATCGCATCGTCCGGTTTGAGACGGGCGGGATTGTCATCGGCCATCAGGCCGCGCCAGGGCAGGTTGATCGCTCCGGGAATATGGCCCGCTTTTCTCCACGGCCCCTGCCCCTCGTAGAAGGCGGGCGGGCGGGCGTCGAGCAGCAGCACATCATCGCGGTCTTTGGTCTTTTTGAACTCCTCGTAGCCGATCGGGTACACGCCCCGCACGTCCACGGTGAAATCGGACGGCTCGATCGTCGGAAACGCCTGGTCCACCCTCCGTCGTTCCTGTTTCCACGCATCGAGACCGCCGTCGAGTACCAGGACATTGTCGTGGCCGAATTTCGCAAGGGCGTAGGCCATCATCGTCTGCTCGAGCCGTCGCCCCACCCCTTGAAGGCGCCCCTGCCGGTATAGACCACCGCCGGCTGATCGGGGGAAAGCCCGATCCTGCGGAATATGTCCTGCAACGCCATGAGCGGGCCGAATGTCGTCGGCATCCCCCGCGCCGCCACCCTGAGCACCCCTTCGCTGAGGTACACCGCGCCCGGGATGTGCTCGGTGATGTAGTCGTGCACATTGGGCTGGGTGTCGATGATCGTCATCTCCGGATCATCCAGATGCTCCGCCAGCCACCCGGCGGAGATCCATCTGACCCTGCTCTCGTCCTGTGGAAACGGGCCTGTTCGCTCCATTGTATCACCCCTTGGGTTCGTGAATTCGTATCGACGGGAATTCACGGGGGAGCACTGAACACCCGGCATATATAGTAGTATGCGAGGCGTCCGATCCATCGCACGGTGCTTCCACGTGGCTGCGGCGTGCAGGAACCGGACGACCGGCCGGTGACGGTACCCGATGCACGTGGTGCGGGAAAAAGGGACGCTGAGGGGGAGATTTGAACTCCCGAGGGGTCAGATGCCCCACAGGCTTTCCAGGCCTGCGCCCTACCAGACTAGACGACCTCAGCACGATCGTGTAGCGTACATGTATGCGGGGAATTTTCTTAAGGCTATGCCTTCCGGGTCCGTTCCGGGGGAATTTTCGCCCCGAGCCGGATCACGGGGGGATGTTCGCGCATCACCGGCGTTCGGCCCGGGCGGCCTGCCATCCCTTCGGGTAGGCGCCCCGCTCGAGAAAGACCGTCCGCGGGGCGATGACGAGCCCGGTATCGCCGGGCCGAAACGCCGAGGACGCCACCAGCGCCTCGCCGAGGCAGACAAGTTCGCCCTTCTGCGTCAGCACCGCGACCATGGCGCCTTTCGAAAACGCGTCCGCGCTGAGCACCCCGACCCCGGCGAGCGCCGCCCCGTGGACGATCGCATCGACCGCCGTGTCCCGCACGACCACCCTCGGCACGCCGTCGAGCACCGATTCGATGGGCCGGATGAGGCGTGCGAGGCCTGCGGGGTCTCCCAGATCTGCCCGGACGGCGGCGTCTTTCAGGTCGAAGAGGGTGCAGGCGTCCGCTTCGCCGGCGGGCCCCGACCGGGTGCGCCGCAGCTCCTGCATGTGGGCCCCCACCCCGAGCGCCAGTCCCATGTGGTGGCACAGCGAGCGGATGTAGGTACCCGCATCGCACCGCACCCTGAAGAGGACGAGGCGGCCGCAGTGATCGAGGATCTCGATCGCGTGGATGGTGCGGATCCGGAGCGCTCTGCGCACGGCGCTGCGCCGGGGCGGGCGCTGGTAGATCCTGCCGGTGAACTCCTCCGCAACCGATGCGAGATCCCCGGCGGCGACATCGCCGTGCAGGCGCATCAGGCAGACGTACTCCTTTTCCTGCTTCAGCAGCAGGGGGGCGAGGCGCACCGCTTTTCCCACCATCACCACCAGCACGCCGGAGACCTGGGGATCGAGGGTGCCGCTGTGCCCGGCGGGGGAGCCCAGCATGTCCCGCACCCATGCCGTGACCTGGTGGCTCGTGGGCCCGCGGGGTTTGTCGAGGACGATGACCCCTTTGATCGGTCGTTTCGCTGGTTCCTGTTCCATTGCTTCCCCGGTACCTATCGTGATCCCTGCTCTTCAAGGTACGCGTTGAGGCGGCGAAGCGTCCCTTCCAGCGAGCCGTCGCCCACGACCGCCGGGACTGCCCCGCCTTCTGCCATCGCTCCTGCGGTGATCTCGCCGATCGCCATCAGGAGCAGGCCGGGGCGCGGCGTCCATACCGCGTGCCGGAAGGAGCCGGCGCTGGTAAAGAGGAGCGCCTCCGCCCTCCCGAGGTCGAGCTCCTCGCCCGTCGCCTCGAGGCCGTACACCCTGGTCTCGGCCGCCTCGCCCCCCATCGTTTTGATCGCGTCGAGGAGGG
>DSDF01000101.1 GCA_011048835.1 Methanoculleus sp.
CACCTGGACCCATCCCGAACCCAGAAGTTAAGCCCGTCAACGTATGGTGCGGTACTGAGATACGAGAGTTCTCGGGAACCATCATGAGCTGCTATTACTACCCTTATTATTCATACCAATTCTGAAAGATTCGCGTTCGCATAGGTGCATTCGTGCGTGACGAAGCACGTCCGCAAAGACGCGTTCCGTTTTGGCATCCGAGATCAGATATCAAAATCCTTTCGAAACTGGCTGAAACATTGCATTCTCTGCAGGTGCCGTGTACTGCGAGAACCGGATACGGACATTGCCGGGGCCATCGCGCGCTCCTGTCATACGGAAAGGATTGAGGGAGAAGAAATGTCCTGCTCCGTGCCCAACCGAAAAAATGCAGCCTGTCGGTGAGCATCGCAGCCCATACAACCGGAGAGGATCCGGGCAGAAAGGCTTGAACGCAGGATGTGCCGTCAAATCAGCTCTGTGCCCCCAGAATATTCATGCCGGCACCTCCACTCCTTCTCCCACGCACCCGGTGACGGATGCGCTGGAGGCATCGTCCGGCAGAGTAATAATACTTTGCGAGGCACCCTGCTGCCCTCGCAAAGTGCAGCCATACGAACGGGACGGGCGGCAGGGATGGGGATTCACATAAAATTCGCTATATCCTTTAGATCTCCAAGCTCGTCCCGGGCAACCCCTGCGCAGTCCACCACCTCCTTATCGATCAGAATGGGTGCGTCGGCACGGAGTGCGATTGCTATCCCGTCACTCGGGCGGCAGTCGATTGTTTGTTTTTCGTGATCGCCGGTGCAGGTGAGTTTTGAATAAAACACCCCGCCGTCCAGCGAATCAATGTGAAGCGAGAGGACCGAGATTGAAAACTTTTCCAGGAGATCTATGAAGAGATCATGGGTGATCGGGCGGGGAAGGATCTCTCCTTTCAGGGCATGGGAAATGGAAAGCGCTTCAAATAAGCCCACATAAATAAGAACGCACTTGTCGTCCGCTGTTTCCACGACCACCGTAGGCGCCCCGCCGCGCTCGGTGATGGCCATGAACACCCCGAGCACACCACATGAAATGAAACTCATAAACGTGTTTTCAGAACTATCTGCTGCAATATTAATGTATCGTACACCCCACCAGCGGATCCCGCGCTCCGGTGTCAGGCCTGCCGGGATTGGTGGGAGGTGCCGGTACCCGGCAAAGCAATGCCCCTATTTCAATCCGATTCGTTTCAGGATCATTTCACGGCGCACAATGAAGATGCTTGCCAGTATTCCGATAATGATATTGACGTAATAGAGAATAAACCGCCACAGCACCACGAATATTCCCACGATAGAAGATGGTATAAAGAGCCCATAGAGCGAGGTGGCACTCAGTTCTGCAATGCCGGAGCTGCCCGGCGTGAGGGGAATCATCATAAAAATGGCGATGATCAGCTGTACGATGAACGACTCGAAAAGATATGGTTCTTTTCCCAGACCCATCAAAATCAGTGATGCGATAGAAAACTCAAACACCCAGTAGAGGGTGGTGAACAGAAACCCCCAGATCAGGCCGATTTTGCCTCCCCCTACAAAGCGGGAGAGACTGCCGTTGAAATTATCCACTTCATGATCGATAGCGTCGACGAAACGGTCGAGTTTTGTGCTGTGCCATCTTCGTGCAGCCCACAGGGAGACCATCCTGAGGATCCCCTTGAGAAAATCCGGATTTCGAACGGAATACGCAAAGAGAAGGACCGCGATGGTGACGGCTATCCAGGAGAAAAACATCGGCGTGGCAAAGTCGACATCAAGCGTGCTCCAGTGACTGCTCAGCAGAAGCATTGCCAGCGCCGCAATACCGCCGAGCACGATTCCGTCGATCACACGCTCCATGATCACCACGGCGGTGGCATCCCCCACTCTCACCCCGGAACGGTACAGCTCGTGAATTCGCACCGGTTCGCCGCCCATCTGGGAAGGGGTGATGGCAGCGACAAGCATGTTGGCAAATACCATATTGAGGCAATGGCTGAATTTCACCCGGTAGCCAAGGGATTTTGACATTGTCTTAATTCTCAGCGCCCAGAAGCAGAGAGATGCGAGATGAAAGGCGAGCGCGAGGAGGAGAAAGGCGGGATCGAGCCGGGCAAGGTACGTGATCGTGTCCTCATCGATGGTAAAATAGAGCACCACCGCCAGCACTATCACGCTAAATCCGATCGATACGGCCAGCCATTTCCATTGCTTTCTCTCCATGTGCGGACCTCAGGCGGGAAACTTCAAATTGTAGGATTTATCGACAAAAACACGCATATGAGGTTGTAATTTATAGTATAAACCTTTTAATGGTTCAAACCGTGAAAAGGTGCCTCTTTTCGGTGATCCTGAGCAGGCCTGCCCTGATACCCGCATCGAGAAAGCCGTAGCCGTAGCTGAACCATCCCAGCGCATTGATGCGGGCACCGCTCTCCTGCCATTCTCTTCCCCGCTCTCTTGCGACACGAGCATTCTGCCATATCGCCCTCGCAGTCTCATCCATGGGGCTTTCCCTGTCCGGGGCGCACTCCACGGCATCCTGTGCCTCACCGAGCATCCGCGCATACCGCCCGGTCTTTTCACAGAGGTGATCGTGGAGGTGCAGGGGAATTGTTTCGGCGAAGATGGGCAGCGGTTCAGGCTGCCGGGCAGGCACGAGAAGGCCGATGAGGCAGCCCGCAGCAAACCACCCTCTTCCATAGGTAAACGAGGCATGTGCGTTCACGAGATCACCGCGTTCAAGAAACACCCCGCCATCAGTGCAATAGGCAGCCACCATCTCACGGACCTCTGCTGCCGTCCGGTACAGGCCGGTCTCTTCCGGGATCGTGATTGCCGCGGCGGCGAGATAGACTCTCACCAGTTCTCCGAATTCCTCGATCCTCATAGGCCGGCAAACATTTCCAGGTATTCCTTCTCGATAACATGCAGCTCCGCCGGGATCACGAGGATGTGGAGGGGAGGACCAAAATCGATCTGGTTGAGCCTTTCGGCGTCACCGGCGGCAACGAAGGGCTCCGGAGAACCCGCCCGGGCAACCCCCACATAGAGCGACGGAGCAGGGAGTCCCAAGGCCTCGGCCATCCCCTCTATCGATGCTATCCCATCCCGTACCCTCATATAGCGATGTTCCTGAATGTCCAGGTAGGCAAGTGTGTGCAGGTTCTGGTTCTGGTTCTGCCGTATCGTCTCCAGCGGAGTGGTCGGGAACCATCCGCGAGCGGGAAACGGCAGTGAGCACGATTTTCCAAAGCGGTAGTTCTGCAGCCCGGTCAGGCCGCAGACTGCGCTTGAGATCGATGCCCCATGGATGATGCGGGTGGCAACGTGCTCCCGTGCCGCCCGGATGCGCAGATCGGCATGTGTGGTGGAGACCATCGGGTCGCCGCCGGTGAGAAAGGCCACTTCACCCGTTTTTGCCTGCTCGAGAATCGGTTCCGGATTCTGCTCCACATCCTCTCTGCCGAGAATGATCAGCGGCTTTTTGTAGAGTTGTTCGAGCGCTGGAACGTCGGCGCCCATGAGAACCGACGTGTAGGATTCGAGGTACACGCGGTCTGCACGGCGTATACTCTCCAGACCCTTGAGGGAAATATCCTGTTCATCATACAGGCCGAGACCAACGAACGTCAGCATGGATCTGCACACACTCCCGAATTGTTGTCATGTAAGTATCGCAGAAAAACCCGATAAGGTCTCTGTCTGGTTGAGGGAACAGTAGTTCCCCCCTACCCGAATATCAGGTTGATAAGCGCACCGATGATGATGCCGAGGCCCACGGTATAGAGGGTGACCGCGGCGGTGATGCGCGCCCCCATCTCCCTGAGGAGGACGGCGATGGTCGATACACAGGGCACGAAGAGCACACTGACCAGGCCGAAGATATAGAGCTGGAGCGAGGTCATGATGGCAGAGAGATTGGCGGTCCCCCCGAGTATTGCCAGCATCTCGAACGCCATCTCCTTGCGCAGAATCCCGAAGAGCAGTGCGGTGGCGGCATAGGGAGGGACTCCCAGCACGCCTTCCGAGAACGGCGCGATAAGCTTCTCGAACATTGCAGTGATCCCGATGTACTCAAAGAGCCCCAGAAAGATGCTTCCCACGAGGAGCATTGGCATGGCGATGAAGAGGAATTCCTTCATCCTCAGCCATGATTTCTTGAACACGAGCCGGCCCTGCGGACGACGCAGGGGCGCCATCTCCAGGATCATCCCGAACTGTTCTCCGGGGGTGACTCGGGAGAGCAGGAGCCCCGTTGCGGTAATGAGGAGGAAGACAATGAGGTAGATGGTGAGCGCAGGCAGTATTCCCACGAACGCTGCCACGATGCCAAGGATAATGACGGTGCGGGCGGAACATGGCACCATTGTGATCAGGAAGGCGCCGATGATCTTTTCCCGCCTGCTGGCAAGGTTCCGGAGCCCCATCACCGCCGGTACGTTGCATCCCAGGCCGAGCACGAGAGGAATGATTGCGCCGCCGTGCATGCCAACCCGGTGCATGGCTTTGTCGGCGAGAAATGCAGCCCGCGTCATATAGCCGGTGTCCTCCAGAATGGAGAGCAGGATATAGAAGATAAAAACGAAGGGAAAGGCGATCCCCAGTCCTGCCTGCAGGGCGATTGCGAGCGAGAGGGCAATGTTTTCCGCAAGGGGGGGAAGGCCAAACGCGAGCAGGGGATCGATGAGCATGACCTGGAAGGCGTCGACGATCGTCTCCTCGAGAAACGCTCCCACGATGAATACAACAAGGAGCGTCGAAAGCAGCACCATGACGAGGATGGGGATCCCCGGGATGCTGCTTGTCAGCAGCTGGTCGAGGTCGAATCCCGGTTTTGCCTCCCGTGTTTTAATCACCCGTTCCGCAATGGTGCGGGCATAATTGTGGCGGTTTGCGGCGATGATCTGCTGGACGGTCATGCGGTGCCGGGCTTCGATCTGCTCGGTAATCGCGGACGCTGCCTCGCTCACGGTGCCATCCTTCGCGATCCCCTGCAGGGCCCAGAGGCTTTCCGTACGACCGGCGCCAAGCGTTTTTTCCAGCGTCCTGACCGCGGCCTCAACGGACCTGTCGTAGGGGATGGTCAGCGTTGCCTTCCGCGCGCCGCTCCGCACAAGGGGAACGATTTTTTCGATGTTGTGGCCTTTGGATGCCGCCGTCTCCACCACTTCGATTCCCAGCTGGTATTCAAGCGTCGCCGTGTCGATCTCGAGACCTTCTTTCTCCATCTCGTCGATCATGTTGAGCACGGCGATCATGGGTATGCCGAATTCGGCAACCTGAAGGAGCAGGTAGAGATTGCGCTCCAGCCGGGTTGCGTCCATGACCACAATCACCGCATCAACCTTGCCTTCCTGAAGGAAGGTGCGCACGAGATCCTCTTCCTCGGACGTACCGTCCAGCGAGTAGATGCCGGGAAGATCGACGATGTCGATCATTTCCCGCTGGTAGCAGGTACTCCCGCCCTTCAACTCGACGGTTGTGCCCGGATAATTGCTCACCTCGACGCCGACGCCGGTGAGCTGATTGAAGATCAGAGATTTGCCCACACTGGGATTCCCGATTAACGCAACCTTCATGTGCGTTTCTCCACAAAAATCGAGCGGGCGATCTCAGGGCTGAGAGCGACGTCGCACTGTTTTACCCTGACGACAATCGACTGGTTGCGTAATTTGCGCTTCAGAGAGATGGTCTGCCCGGGTATGATGCCGAGATCCATCAGGCGGCGTTTCCACCCGGGCCCGCGCATCGACACCACGCGCAGTTCATCTCCTTCCGAAAAATCAAGGAGAGAATGCATCCCGGCTCTGGAAGGCTCCCGTTCCTTTTTCTTCCCCCACCGGTACGCCCCCGGACAGCTGTCACGGATATACAGGGATAGCCGATCGATCGTTTCATCAGAAACGTCGTGTTCGAGACGGCATGCCTCCTGAGAGGCCTTATCCGTATTCATCCCCAGCATTTCAGTCAGAAAACACTCCAGAGTACGGTGCTTGCGCAGTACTCCCTCTCCACGTTGCCGCCCTGAATCGGTCAGCATGATATCTCCGCCGGCCACTCGAGCGATATGCCCTTCCCGCTCCAGTTCATCGAGTATTGATCGGATCTCCTCATCGCTCATCTGGAGCTCCCCGCTCAGCTCGACAAATCCTACCGGCCTGTTGCGCTCCGATGAAATTTTATAGAGTGCCTCGAGACAGTCTTCCCTCTGGGAGAGGCGCATGAGAAGAGGTTTGTTCTTTCCTTCTTTTATCCATTTGTATCGTGCGCAGTGCAGAACGGAGATACACGCGGGGATACCAGAGTGCCGAAACGCGTCGCGCGCTTTCGTTGCGCAACCGGTTTCAAGATGCATGCACAAATGAGAAGAAGGGAACAGGATGGCTCTCAGTAACCGGCAGATCGCGGACACCATTCGTCATATGGGGCAGTTACTGGAAATACAGGGCGACGAGAACTTCAAGGTACGCGCGTATGTGCGCGCGGCCGAAACCATCCTGCGGCAGGAAGAGCCGCTTTCCGAAAAGACCGCTGCGGAAATGAGCCGGTTGCCGGGCATCGGGAAGAATATCGCCGCCAAGATCGTGGAATTGCACGAGACCGGCACCATCGGGGAATATCAACATCTCAGGGAGAGTATCCCCCCGGGAGTGGTGGAACTCCTGGAACTTGGGGGTGTGGGCCCCAAAACCGTGCACAAGCTCTGGAAAAAGTTCGGCATTGTGCATGTCGACGCGCTCGAAGCTGCTGCCCGGGGCCACCGCCTGCGCAGCATGCGAGGGTTCGGGGAAAAGAAGGAGGCTGAAATACTCCGCTCGATTGCACACCACCGACAACAGATCGGGCGGATGAGACGGGATCAGGCGGAAGAGGTTATCGATTCCGTCACCGCGGTGCTTCCGCCGGGTTCGTGGAGTGTTGCAGGAAGCTTCCGGCGGGGAAAAAGCACAGTGGGTGATATTGATCTCGTCTCGATTGCACCGGCCGCCACCATCAACCGCCTCCTCTCCTCGGTTGCCGATGAGGTGATCGACGAGGGAGAACGGCGCACCTCGATCCGGGTGGGCACACGACGGATCGACGTCAGGTTCACCGATCATGCCCGGTTCGGCTCGATGCTCGTGTACCTGACAGGGTCCAAACAATTCAATATCCGCCTCAGGGGAATTGCACAGGATCAGGGGTGCAAACTGAACGAATATGGAATCGAACACCTTCAGACCGGCGAACAATTCACTTTCGCGAATGAAGAGGCGGTGTTTCACCACCTCGGCATGGCCCTTATCCCGCCCGAACTCAGGGAGGATACCGGCGAGATCGAACGGGCGCAGGCCCACAACCTCCCCTCTCTCGTGGAACGTGGCCAGATCAGGGGGGATCTGCATGTGCACAGTTCATGGAGCGATGGAGTGCTCGCTCTTCGAGATCTCGCACGGATCGGGGAGCAGCAGGGGTACGAGTATATCCTCATCACCGATCACTCGGCAAGTCTCGGCGTTGCCGGCGGACTGGACGAGCACGCAATCCGGCGGCAGGTACACGAAATCGAGCTGGCGAACAGGGACGGAGGCTGCCATCTCCTCGCCGGCATCGAAGTGGACATTCTCAGCGACGGGAGACTCGGGCTTCCCGACCGGGTGCTGCAGGATCTTGACATCGTCGTGGCTTCGGTGCACTCAGGGTTCAAACAGGAGGAGGATGTCATGACCCGCCGCGTCATTGCGGCGCTGCAGAACGAGCATGTGGACATCCTCGGGCATCCCACGGGAAGGCTGCTTGGCAAGCGCCCTGCGTTCGACATTGACATGGCGCGTATTATCGATGCAGCGGCCGAAACAGGTACCGCGATGGAGATCAACGCCTCCCCGCACCGGCTCGATATCGACGATATCCATATCCGGCAGGCGAAGGAGCATGGCGTGCGCATGGCAATCAGCACCGACGCACACAGGAAAGAAGATTTCGCCAGCATGCGCCACGGCCTGGCCCTTGCGCGCAGGGGATGGTGCGTAAAGAACGATATACTCAATACAAAACCCATGCACGAATTGCTGGAGTTCATGCAATGATACACTGGCTGTATGAATACCACCTGAGGAGAACACTACAGGTCTTCCCCCGGCACATCTGTCTCATGATCGCAGATCACGATCTTGCGGTCAGCCCGGAAAAGATCGTCGACGTGGTGTCGTGGTGCAGGGAACTTGGCATCGAGGGCGTGACCGTCCATATCAGCACCTCCGGGAGTGCCTCGCTGGCATCGTTCATGCCCGCCATCCGCAAGATCGCGACTAGTGCGCAGCTACATCTCCACTGCGACAGCGAGACAGAAATTTCGGGCACCGGGATGCCTGTGGTCGTCGCCATCGGGAAGAGCGGCCGCGAAGAGATTTGCGCCTGTATCAGGGCTCTTGCAAAGGAAGGGGTCGCACCGGAGGACGTGGACGAACAATGCATCGAAGCGCACCTCACGTTCAAATGCGAACCCGATCTGGTCATCAAAACCGGCGGGAGCCATCTCACCGACTTTCTGATCTGGCAGTCGGTATATTCCGAGCTCTTTTTTTCGGACATCAACTGGAAATTGTTCAGGAAAACAGATTTCCTGCGTGCCCTTCGAGATTATCAGTTCCGTATGCGGCGTTTCGGGACATAGGCGTTCAATTTCATCCGCTGGTCGTACACCCTGATAGCCCGCAGGAGATCCAGCTTCCTGAACACGGGCCAGTAAGGGGCGCAAAAATACACTGCAGACTCGTTGCCGTTTGCCGACCATGGAAGAAAATTTGACGTCCGCTTTTCGTCGCCGGTGCGAATGATCAGATCGACCGGCGGGAGGTTCATTCCGTTGTGGAGGTGTGCTTCCACCACCCCCATATCGATCGCTTCGGGAGCAAGGGATCCCTGCCTGACCGCTTGCAGGATGGAACGGGCCGCATGGACGATCTCGTTGCGTCCTCCATAGGCAAGGGCTACATTGACGAAGAAATTGCCGTATGCCGCTGTTGCCTCCTCCACTTCCCGGATGCATTCGAGGAAATCGGGGGGGAGGAGGGTGCGGTCGCCCACCATCCGGACGCGCATCTTATATGCATGTGTCCGTTCATCCTCCAGCACGCGCTGGAACATTTCCTTGAAAAGGGCAAAGAGCGATTCGACCTCTTCCATGTCACGGGAAAAATTTTCGGTGGAAAATGAGTAGAGGGTGATATGGCGGATACCCAGATCGCGCGACCATTCGAGCAGTTTTTCCGTGGTCCCGGCGCCTGCGCGGTGTCCCAGTGCCGTCCCCATGCCAGAGAGGCGCGCGTACCGGCGGTTGCCGTCCTGTATCACAGCGATATGGTTGGGAACATAAGATATATGTTTTACAAGGAATTTTTCATAGCCTGCTTCAACCAGACTGCGCACGTTCATAGAGGGGTTACCTCCACTACTATCCCCCCGTTGGGATATCGCTCGACCACGTACTTTGTTCCCGGCAGGTGTTTTGCATGCTCGGCCAGAACCCACCATGCCATGTGGAGTTGATCCCCTACAGCTTCATAAAGATCGTGATCGAAGGGTATCGCCTGGCCGGAGTGCTCCCAGACTCCATATACCACCGTCCCGTCTTCGGTGATCTCGTCGAAGGTGCGGGCGGTGTTGCGGGCGATGCGCTTCAGCCGCTCCCGCAGCTGCACCGAGTCCTTGAACACCGACGAGCACCAGTGGACACGCGCATGGACAAGAAGCTCCTCAGCCCACGCGCGTGCCCCTCCGACGGCGTTGTGGTGGCAGTCCTCGAGGTCGTACCCGCGCGATCGCATCGCATTCGCATTGGTCTCGCTCCACTCGAGTTCATTGATATTGAGGAAATCGAGCAGAGGAACCACCGGGATGAGTGCCTCGAGGCCCGGAAGCGAAGGGACCTCGATGCCGACGGCGAATCCAAGGTCTCTGGCAGCACGAATCGCCGGGATATAGGGGGACTGCAGGATCTCCGGCCAGCATTCGTGAGGCGGATGGAGGCGGATTTCATCGACGAGGCCCTGCAGTCGCCGGAGCTCTTCGAGAGATGGCGCTTTTCCGGTATAGAGGTGGATGTGATGCTCCTTCCCGAATTCGGATTTGAGCAGCGAGCAGTAGTGGATCAGCGCCTCCATGGCGATGAGCGGTTCGCCCCCGGTGATTCCGGTGCCGAGTGCGCTCATGATACGCCCCTCCTCGATCAGGTCGGCATCGGATACGATACGGCGATCGTTGGCATATGCTGCATCACCGCCGCGCCGTTCCGCTGAAATCGGACAGTACCAGCAGTTTCTCGGGCATATTCCCGTGAGGAAAAGCACCATCTTCGCACCCTGGTGGCACAGGATGCATCCTTCACTCAGTTCCTGCATTGACCGCTTCCATCAGTCGCCCGACCACGAAGTCCCTGCCCAGCGCCTCAAGAAACCACCCCAGTCTCGGACCGCGTTTCTGCCCGAGAATCGAGAGGTACACCGCAGTGAAAATCTGCTTCGGGTCCACATTCGTCTCCTTACCCACCTCATAGACCGCGTTGTGGAGGCGCTCCGCCGACCAGTCATCAAGTGCCATATACCGCGCGGCGAGCACGCCAAGGGCATACCGCTCATTCGCGTCCGGTTCGAGCGCGGAGGAGGGGAGGGTCTCCTGCACCTCGAACTTCACGAAATCGGGCGCGTATCGCTCAATCCAGATCCGCGCGCGATGGGCGGCGGCAAGCACACCTTCCCGGTTTCTGATCGCATAGCCGCTCCGTTCGAGTATCTCAAGCACCCCCTTCTCATCACGGGCAATCTGGACGACGGTTACCATATGGCGGAAGGGGATGACAGATTCGATCCCGGTAATGGAGGAGAACTCGTATTCCCTGCTCTCTCCTGCCTGCGCCACGCGATCGAACTCATCGATGAGTGAAAGCAGCCCCATTCCAGGGTCGAAATCGATCGCTTTCTCCGGTTTCGTCCGGGCGATCAGGTAGCGCAGGACGTCAGGGGGGACGATTTCCAGCATCGCGTTGATCGTCACCGCCACGCCCGTGGAAGAGGCCATGGCCCCCCTGCCTTTGAGGCTGATCCACTCATACATCACCGGGAAGGGAGCCCGGTATTGGAAGATCGCCTCGGCGATTTCCTTGCCCGTATCATAGGAGCCTCCGGCTGCCGCATGGTCTTTGCCGAACGGCTCCACGGTCACCCCGAAGTGTGCCCAGCGCATAGGCCAGTCAACCCGCCAGACAAGCTTGCCCTCGCCTTTCGCGTAGTTGACCTCCCCTATATGCCCGCACTCGCAGCGGTACCGTACCTTATGCGCTTCGGGATCGAATGCGAGAATTTCTGCATTGCTGATCCTCCTGCAGTCCTCACAGATCGGGTAGAATGGCGACCATGTGTCGGGAAGCGCGCGATGCGACACTCTCTCGAGAATCTCCTTGATCTCTTCTCTCTTCTCGATGACGCGGCTGATCTCTCTGGTATAGGATCCGCCCCGATATTCCCTGCTCGCCCGGATCACGTGAGGGTGCACGTCCATCACATCGAGTGCTGCTAGAAACGGCGCGAGAAAATGCTCTGCATAGTTTTCGCATTCACCGCAGGGGCAGGGGATATCACAGAGGGGGCGGCCGATATACTGCGCATAGTCCTGCGGGAGAAAGGGGTAGACTTTCCTGAGCGGGTCAAAATCATCCGCGATATAGATCAGTTCGACGTCAAGCCCCCGGTCCCGCATCCCTTTGTATACAAGATCTCCTGTCACCACCTCGCGCATATTGCCGATATGGATCGGACCGGAGGGCGTGATCCCTGTCGCTATCCTGTGGCTGATTTCCGGGTCAACCTTTGCCGCAAAGACATCAGCCCAGTGAATTTTCTCGCTCACCGCAACCACCATGCTGTCTGCATTGCCCTAAGGGTTGATCGTCTTTCATTAACAATCTGTAGGTCATGCCCGGTGCAATCGGGCTCACGCAATTGCATGGGATGAAGAGATGAGTCAGGAAGCACGAGGATTGAAAAACGAATAGCCGTGTTCGTACGGGTCACGGGGAGACGCGGTATGAGGCGATGCAATCGGTGTAGTCGTCGAACCAGTATGCCCGCGGATTGCGTACATACACCAGTACGCGTCCCGTATTGTCTGATTCTGCGGCCTGGTTATACCGGAAGATGATCGCTTTTGCGGTGTTTCCGGTGACCTCTATCTTGCCGTTCGCGTGAGACATCACGAACCTCGCACACTTGGCGAGGCCTGAACAGCGGGCGCGCGCCATCTCCACGATGCGGTATGCTTCCTCGACCGGGACGGTGTAGATTTTGTTACCAACCGAGGGCCTGCACTGGAACACGTAGTACGGGGAGATGCCGGCGTATGATAACTGGTTGAAGAGCTCGGCGAGCGCCACCGGATCGTCGTTCACGCCACGGATCAGCGGGGTCTGGTTCATCAGAATTGCTCCGCTCTGCTGGAGCTGCGCGATTGCCCTCCGCGCCGCATCCGTCATCTCCCGGGGGTGGTCGAAATGCGTCATGACGTAGATGCGCCTCGCGGGCGTACTGTGGCGGGCAATCATCCGGAGAAGGGAGGGGTCCTGTGTTATCCTGAAAGGATTATACGCGGGAATCTTGCTGCCGATACGGATGATGCGGACGTGATCGATCGTGCGGAGCGCGGCGACGATCGCCTCCAGTTTTGGGGTGGGCAGCATGAGCGGATCACCGCCCGATATAAGCACATTGTTGATTTCGGGATGGTTGCGGATATAATCCAGCCCTTCTCCCAGATCAAACGCCACTTCGGAGTCGTCATCGACAAAAATCCTTTTCCTGAAACAAAAACGGCAAAACCCTCCGCACATGTCGCTGGCCAGCATGAGGGCTGTCTGGCGGTATTTGTGCTGCACCCCGGGAGCCACGGTATAGCGCTCTTCCGAAGAGGGATCAAGCGTTCCCCACGTATCCAGTTCGCCTTCATGCGGGATGACAAGCCTGCGTATGGGATCCTCGGGATCGTTCCAGCGGATCAATTGCAGGTAATAGTCATTCGCGCGAAACGCAAACCACCGCGTTACCTTCTGTAAGGAACTTTTTTCTTCGTTGGTTAACCCGACCACATGTTCAATATCGGTAACGTACTGTGCGTTCATTCCAGACTCCGTAGTTCATTTGAGGGCAAAATGCGGTGCAAACCTGCATCCAGTGGGTTTTTAAAATATTGACATCCGCTGAAGTGGTCGCCCTCAGTACCACTGCAGGGAAGATCTATTTATTTATTGGGGTATCCCGATAAAATCATTTAAAATTTGTTTTCCTTCAGAGGGCCAATTTAAGCCATATTTTGCTCTATGCCAGAAAAATGTTGTTGGGTTATAGAGGTATGAGAGTACTATATTATTTCTCCTTTTTCTTTTTCTTTCCCTTTGCCATGGAGAGGATGTCGACCATATATTTCTCATCGTTTCCGATGCGGACGACAACCTCATCGCTGTGGGCCAGTTTTTCAATGTTCAGCTCATAGGATCCCGGTTGAAGTACACGAATACTTTCGATGCGATCGTAGGCGTCGGTTTTTCGAGGCTTCTCTTCCTTGATCTCAAGGACTTCTTCCTGGGTCTCCATGACAATCTCTGCAATGCTCTTTTCTTCCAGAACATCCTTGTGCCGCTCGCTCTCCCTGATATAGAGAAATTTTTTCCCCCCGCAACTGGGACAGCCCTTGAGAATTTCCGTGGATCCGTCCTTGAATTCACGACCGCACTTTGTGCACTTATGTGCCATCTTCGCACTCACCTTGAAGAAACCCAGGCGGTAATGAAATCTTTTTCCTTTTTGATGGTTTTCAGCTGGTCTGCCGGGCCGATCACGGTGAGGCGTGTCGGGGAGGACTTCCCGAGCAGGCGATCGAGGAAGCCGGGCTTTTCCTTTGCAGGGTAGGTCTCCATTTCTATGCCCGCAAAACCGTCGGGCGTGATCTCCCGCATGGTAATCTCGATGAGCTTGCTCTGCTCTTCCGGGGCGAGCCCCTTTTCGAGCACCACGATATTTCCTTCCATCACATCATCGAGAATGAGGCGGATTTTCTCCATCATCGTCATACTGTCCAGACGATCAGCGGAAATCAGATCGATTTGTACACCCTGTATCATGGCACTCACCCGAAGTATTCCACCATTTTTTCATAGAGTTCTTCGACGTTGTCCCCCTCAAGTCCCGAGATGGAAATCACAGGATGCTGCGGGAAGGCGCTCTTGATGCGCTGGGGGGCGGCATCGGGGAGATCGATCTTGTTCGCGACGATGATCACCGGCAGTTTCCTGCTCTCGATAATGCCGACCATCATGATGTTGACCTGCATGAAGGGATCGAGCGTGGAGTCCAGCATGTAGATGACGCCGTTGATGTCTTCCCGGAGCCAGTGCATCGCCTCCGCAACGCCCTCGGTCGCTTCACGTGCGCGCTTGACCGCCTCGTCTTTTTCCATCCCGTACTCGATGAACTCCTTGTAATCGATCTTGGTGGTCACCCCGGGTGTGTCCACGATGTCGATGGTAATCGAACCGCCGTTGTTCCCGGTGATCACGATGCCTTCCTTTCTCCGGGCGCGTCGCGTCTCGTGGGGAATTTCGCTGACCGGCCCCAGCGCGTCGCCTGTCCAATCACGGACTATCCTGTTCGCCAGTGTGGTTTTTCCTGCATTTGGCGGGCCGTAAATACCAATCCGGGATTGACGCTTTGAGAAGAAAGCCTTCAAAAATTTTGATATCTTTTTCCTCGCTCTGAACAAAAAATCCATAAGACCCCTCTGATTGTGCGCTAATGGGAATGTTTAATAAAACTATAGCTATCACAAATTAATAATATCTTCTTTTTCGTTTAGGAGGAATAACCTTTAAAAGAGGAGAAAATGTAAAAAAGCGCGTCCATATCCTTTTATAGTAAAAATCATATTTACTCATTTAACCCATGTTTCAGCGAACTGATCCAAGCTGAGCTTTGTGGTGATCATGTGAACAACAACAGAAACGAAGCAATCCACTTCGAGACACGCGTCCCGCTCAGGGAAGTGATGAAGTACAATCCCACCACCATCGAGTGCGAAACAACCGTTGCGCGAGCAGCAGAAATCATGTGTCGCGACGAAGTGGGAAGTTGTATTGTGTTGCGGAATAATGCGCCAATAGGCATTATCACTGAACAGGACATTAACTGCAAGGTTGTGGCCAGAGATATCAGACCCGGATCCATCAGCGTAAGCCAGGTCATGAGTACACCGCTTATCACTATCGACGCAGATTCCACCGTTGGCGATGCCGCGCATATGATGGTCAGACACAAGGTACGGCGTTTGCCTGTCATTGAAGGATTGAAGGTAGTAGGAATTGTGACGGTTCGGGATATTCTCTCCGTTGCCAATGAGATCAACGAGATAATGTCAGATCTCATCGCTATCAACCGCGAAGATGAGATGATTATGGGAGTGTGCGATGCATGCGGCGCCATGTCCGATGACCTCGCCCAGATCGATGGCATGATGCTCTGTCCGGACTGTCGTGAGGAGGTCAGCCTTCGATGAAGGTTGTACATGACCTGATGGCTGTATTCCCGGTAGAAATCCCCGCGCTTTCTGACACTGAGTATGTTACCCGGGCACGGCAGATTCTCCGGGACTATGTGTTCAGAGAAGTCTATGTCCGGGATGCGCACAATGCGCTCGTCGGCTACATCGATATCACCGATGTGCTCAGGGTAACGAATACGAAATCAAATATCACCGTCAGCGGATACGTCAAAGAAGCGCCGGTCGTGGCGCCGGATGGCATGCTCGAGGATGCCGCGCGCACCATCGCGCGTGCGGGCACGGGGAGCGCAGCCGTGGTCGGTGACGGGAGAACACTGAAAGGGGCAATATGGCTCTCAAAGATTTTTCCCGTTCTGGTGACACGGCATGAACTCAGGGGAAGCGTGGAAGACTGCATGTCGAGGGATGTGGTATCTTGCAACAGTGACGACAGTCTCCAGAAAATTTACTCAAGGATCGTGGAGAGCACGTTCGATGCACTCCCTGTTATGAAAAAAGGCAGTCTGGTGGGTATTATCTCACGCAGCGACCTCTTGCGAAAGGGCACACTGCGCAGGGCGATCAATAATGCCCATACCGATATGAATGTCGAGAGCGTAATGACTACACCGGCTCTTACGATTGCGCCGGATGATGGTATCGCCGCCGCCGCACAGCTCTTGGTCCGGCACGACATCAGCCGCGTACCTGTCATTGCAGGAGGAGAGGTGGTGGGGATTCTTGACCGCCATGATGTGCTCAAGGGTTTAAAAATCCAGGAGGGCTAAGGGCATGCGCAGAAACAACCGTAATGAAAAGCAGGGAGACAAATTACTGAAAATGCCCGGAAAACTCGACCGGGGTCCCGTTGACTTCAAGTCCAGGATTGCAGAAAAGGAATCGAACATACTTGCCCTCGGGAGCAGGGATGTCATCTCGGTTCCGCTTACCACCACCATTCTCGGTGCAATCGGAACGATGACAAAACACGGGTTCCGGCGGCTTCCCGTCTGCGATCCGGGGACACATAAGATCAAGGGAATTGTTACCGCGGGCGACATCATCGATTTCATGGGCGGGGGAAGCAGGTACAACCTCGTCCAGGTGAAACACAAAGGAAACCTCATCGCAGCGATCAACGAAAGCATCAGGGAGATCATGACGAGGGACCTGACCACCGCAGGCGTATACGATCCGGTGAACGAGGTTGTTGCAACGATCATCGAAACCGGCATCGGCGGTCTTCCCATCGTTGACGAGGAGGGCGTGCTGCAGGGGATTATCACGGAGCGGGACGTGCTCCGCATCCTGACCCACGAGAAGAGTGATCTCCACGTTGAGGATATCATGAGCACGTCGCTTTACGTCACCTCGCCCGAGTCACCCCTCGGTACAGCGACAAAGGATATGGTCACCCACGGTATCCGGCGCCTGCCGGTGGTCAGCGATGATGTGCTTATCGGGGTCATCACCGCCTCCGATGTCATGAAATTCATCGGCGGAGGGGGAGCGTTCGACAACCTCCTGACCGGAGATGTCGCCGATATCATGAATTTGCCGGTGCGTGAGCTGATCGACGGCACCCTGCATACCACAATCCCCGAAGAGGGGATCAACAGGGTGGCCCAGGATATGCTCGACAAAAACGTAGGAGCCCTGCCGGTAATCGAACAATCTCGACTTGTCGGACTTGTAACGGAATTCGACTGCGTGAAGGCTCTGGTAGAGAGGTGAACTATGAAAGCATGTGATATCATGACCTCGCCGGTGTATGTCGTGGCGCCCGCCGACCACATGGCATATGTGCGCAACCTGATGATCAAGCACAGGATTTCACGATGCCCTGTGCTGGAGGCAACGGAGCTCAAGGGAATGGTAACGAAAAAGGACCTTGCGCGCGGATTGCATCAGCTGGAACCGATCTGGAGGCGTCGCCCGATTGACAGGATACCGGTTGAGATGATGATGACGCCGGACCCCCTCACCATTAAGCCGGGGTTGGTGGTGAACGCAATCGCGTCCCTGATGGTTGAACATGATATCAGTGGAATTCCGGTGAAAAAGGGTGATGAAATCGTTGGTATTGTTACCAAATCGGATATCATGCATTCGAAGACGGTACAGGACCTCTCCGTGGACATCTCCCGCCTGATGCACCCGGCGGAGACGATAAGCCGGTACCATTCGCTCGACCATGTGCTCGATTTGATGAATACGCATAACGATAAAATCGTGGTCGTCAATAACAATGGTACACTCGCAGGGATCATCACGGAGAGCAATGTCGCATTCTTCACCTATATGGACAAAAAAAGGCGGCTCCCCGAAAAGCACGTAAAGATGCTCCGCAGCGAGGAGATCGCGGGGAGGAAAATGTTGCGGGATGTCATAGAAGTCTCTGCCATCGCAGAAGACGTGATGACCCGGCCGGTCATCACCATTGCCCCGGATGCCCCCATCAGCGAAGTGGTGACGCTCATGAATGAGCATTCGATCAACAGCGTCGTTGTCGCACAGGACAATGATCTCAAAGGTATCGTAAAGAGGGATGATATTATTAAGGAAGTGGCAAAATGAGCTCCGAATTGCTTATCAAAGATATAATGTCGAAACCAGTGACCATCGCAAAATCTGCTGTCATTACCGAAGCCCTTGACAAAATGCTCGACGAAGAGCGCGACCCCCTCATCGTCACCAATAATGGTGCGGTCGTGGGAACCATCTCCCGCAAGTCCATCGCGGAGACGCTTGGATCCAGCAAGATGGATCTCAAGCGGCCGAACGGACTTGCCCCCACGCAAATACACGTTGCAAAGAAGATTGACGAGGATTTTACCTCCGCATACCCCGACGAACGTGCGGACATCCTGATACCCCTGCTGCAGGAGTACAACCTCGTGGTCGTGCTCGACGAGGAGCACAAACTCGTCGGTCAGGTATGCCCGAAAGACCTCCTGAAAGCCATGGTGCCCACTACCATCATGGAGCATATCATCCAGACGGCCTTCACCATCCGTTCGGACGAGCGCGTCGTTCATCTTCGCAGGAGAATGATCGACGACGGCATCAGCAAATTCGTGGTAGCGGACGACGGTGACGTCATAGGAATCGTGACGGAGACCGACGTTGCGCGGGCTATGAAAGCCTTCCGGACGGTTGTGAACGACAAGCACCAGGACGCGCGCATCCGCAATCTTCTGGTGAAGGACATCATGTCGACGCCCGTCGTCTCGGTCTCGCGTGCCGCGGCGATCAAGGATGTTGTGGATATCCTGGTCACCAAAAACATTAGTGCCATCCCCGTTATCGAAGACGGCAAACTGATCGGGCTGATCAACCAGCACGCTGTTATCAGCGCGCTCTGAACGCCGGATCCAGTGGATTCTGGCACCATTTTTTTTGTTCTTGTGCCGTATGTTCTTGTGCCGTAGCAGGCACTGCTCCGGGATCTGCCTGTCGGGCTGGCGAAACGCTATCCCTTATTACCCTGTGTCCACAATCTGTATGCGAATCGCAATGAAACCGACCATTCCCGTGCAACCTGTATGTCCGGAGGCGGATATTTCCCGGCTTCTCGAAGGGATGAGCAGGACAGGATTCCAAGGCAGAAAACTGGGAGAATCACTCGACGTCTGGTCGAGGATGATCGAGGATGACGGGTGTACCATTATGCTCGGCCTCTCGGGCGCGATGATCCCCGCCGGCATGCAGCGGTGTCTCATCGAGCTGGTACGAAGGCGTTATGTCGACGTCATCGTGTCCACGGGGGCGAATATCTTTCATGATACCTGCGAACACCTTGGGGTCCGCCACTACCGGGGCCATCACCATGTCGACGACAGGCAGCTTTTTGAGTGCGGCATCGACCGAATTTACGACGTATTCGCCTTTGAAGAGCGGTTCCGGGAAATTGATGCGTATATTGCGGATTTTTCTTGCAGCATCGCCCCGTTTGCGGGCTCATCCCGTGCATTTATCCGGAAGCTCGGCACCTATCTTCTCGAGGCGGCACCCGGGAGAGAATCCCTGGTCGCCGAGTGTGCGCGCCACGATGTGCCTCTCTTTATTCCGGCCCTCTGTGATTCTTCCATTGGAATCGGCCTTGTTATCGCGCGCAGGAAAGGCATCGACGTGGATGTCGACCAGATCGCGGACACGGATGAAATTACGCGCATTGTCGAGCGCGCCACGCGCACGGGCGTCATCTATATCGGGGGCGGTGTTCCGAAGAACTTTATCCAGCAGACGCAGGTCATCGCTTCCCTCCATGAGCAGAACTGCGGCGGGCATGCGTATGCCATCCAGTATACGACTGATGCACCTCACTGGGGAGGGCTTTCCGGATGCACCTTTGAAGAGGCGATCAGCTGGGGAAAGGAAGCACCATTCTGTCCAAATGTCCAGTGCTTCTGTGATGCGACCATTGCCCTCCCCCTCATCACGTCAGGCCTGATAGGGAAAGGTCTGCAGCGCCGTTCTGTTCCCGATACAATCCTGTGACCATAACCCTTAAACCATTTTCATACCAATATGTCTAAACACACTTCATGGAGCAGCACTTGCGCTGCGAGTGTCGTAAGATGCGAGATTATCTCTGTTGAGGTAGCCTAGCCCGGTATGGCGCGGGATTGCTAATCCCGTGTCCCTTTGGGACTCGAGGGTTCAAATCCCTCCCTCAGCGCTCCTGATCCAATCCAGTGTGAGGCGGTCGAATGGAAGAAGAAGAGATCAAATACTTTGTCAGGATTAAAAACACCGATCTTGACGGGACAAAAACGGTGTATATCGCCCTTACCGGCATTGCAGGTATCGGCATGCACACGTCGGGTATCGTTGCCAGACTCGCGGGTGTAGACCCGCGCGCAACGCTCGGGAAACTGGATGACGATTCGGTCGAGCGGCTTCGCAATGCCGTTGAGAGTTATGCCGATCATGTACCGACATGGATGCTCAACAGGCAGAAGGATGTCTACACCGGCGAGCCGAAACAGCTGCTGGGAACCGACCTTCGCCTCGCCATCGAGGATGACATCAACCGGATGCGAAAGATCCGCTGTTACCGCGGCATCCGCCACGAGACCGGCCAGAAGGCACGCGGTCAGCGCACCAAGTCCACGGGCAGGACCGGAACGACTGTCGGCGTGAAGAGAAAGAAGAAGTGAGCGGTGATTGAATGGGCTATCCTGGAAAAAACCACAAGCGGTATGAAACTCCCAAGCGGAGGTTTGAAAAGAGCCGTATTGAAGAGGAGAACAAGCTCCTCATGGAATACGGCCTTCGAAACAAGCGCGAGCTATGGAAAGCGCAGAGCACGCTGCGTGGATACCGCCGCGCAGCGCGGGATCTTCTCGCGCTCATGTCCGGCGCTGCGGATGACCAGTTCGTGGACCGGAAAAAGAACGATCTGCTCGGAACGTTGAACCGTTACGGCATGCTGGGAGAAGATTCCGGTATCGATGACGTACTGGCCATGAAAGTTGAGGTAGAACTCGAGCGCCGCCTGCAGACGCAGGTGTACCGCAGGGGTCTCGCCCGATCACCCAAGCAGGCCCGCCAGCTCATTGTGCACGGGCACATTGCAGTCGGCGGCAGGAAAGTCACCATCCCCGGGTACCGTGTCCAGCGGGCAGACGAAGGCACAATTCGCTATTATGGCAGTTCGCCCCTCACCAACGAGGTGCACCCCGAGCGGACGAGGATCACCAAGGCCGGAGGTCGATAACGTATGGCAGCGGAAAACGAAAAGTGGGGCATTGCACATATCTTTGCCTCCTTTAACAATACCATCATCACCGTCACCGATCTCTCCGGCGCCGAGACGGTTACCAAGAGCAGCGGCGGCATGGTGGTCAAACAGGCCCGCAACGAGAGTTCTCCCTACGCAGCGATGCAGATGGCAACCAACGTGGCGCAGAACGCGATGGACAAGGGTATCGTCGGCGTGCACGTGAAGGTTCGCGCACCCGGACGCGGGAAGCAGCGCAGCCCGGGCCCGGGC
>DSDF01000088.1 GCA_011048835.1 Methanoculleus sp.
CCACGTCGCATATCCCACGCCGTGCATCCCGATTGCTACGGAGAGTTTCGATGAAGAGCCACACCCTGCATCTGCCCAAAATCCTTGCCTGCGAAGCTGACCGTATCCGGTCGTTCGGCCCCGAGTACGTGCCGTACGCCGACCAGATACGTGATCTGGCAACCCGACTCGACACCGGCCGGTTCCACCTCGCCGTGCTCGGTCAGTTCAAGCGGGGGAAGAGCACGCTTATCAACGCCCTGCTCGGCGAGGCCCTCCTCCCGAGCTCGGTGATCCCGCTCACCGCCGTTCCCACGCTCATCTCCCACGGTGAGCGGCGGTGCGTCCGCGTCCGGTTCCAGGGGGACCGCGAGGACGAGGTGGTCGCACGCGACAGCATCCCGGAGCTGCACCAGAAGCTCCTCGGATACGTCTCGGAAGAATTCAACCCGCACAACGAGCAGGGTGTCCTGCAGGTGGAGGTGACCCACCCCGCCGCGCTCCTGGCACAGGGCGTCGTCCTGATCGATACGCCGGGGATCGGATCCATCCACCAGCACAATACGGAGATGACCCTGAATTTCCTCGCCCAGTGCGACGCGGCGCTCTTTTTAGTCTCCGCCGACCCGCCGATCACGAATGTGGAGGTCGAGTTCCTCCATACGATCCGGGATGCGGTCGCAAAGGTCTTTTTCGTGCTCAACAAGGTGGATTACCTCACCGATGAAGAAACGGAGACCGCACTCTCCTTCTTCAAAAGGGCGCTCCGGGAGCGGGCAGGAATCGAAGGGCAGGTTTCTGTCTTCCCGGTATCGGCGAAGCAGGGGCTTGCCGCCGCAACGTCAGGTGATGCAGACCTCTGGGACTCGAGCGGGATGGCGGCGGTCTCGGAGCACCTGATCGGGTTCCTCGCCGCAGAGAAGAACGCCGTGCTCGAGGACGCGGTCCGGAAGAAAGCCCTTGACCTGCTGGGGGATGTCGGCCTGCGGATCGAGCTCTCGAGGCGGGCGCTGGAGATGCCGATCGATACCCTCGAGGACCGGCTGCACACCTTCGAGGCGAAGATCCAGGAGGCGGAGCTCCAGAGGCGGCATGCCGCCGACATCCTGGAAGGCGACCGCAAACGAGTGGTGGCCCGGCTCGAGGAGATGGTGCAGGCGCTCCGGGAGCGGTCGATTGCACACCTCCGGGAGGTTGCAAAGACCGCACTCGCCGATCCTGCCGGGCCGGACGAGGAGGCGGCACAGGAAGCCGTCTCTGCGGCCATCCAGCCGTACTACGAGCACGAACTCGGGGAGACGACCGCCGTGATCGAGCAGGGGGTGGCATCCCTCCTGCACTCCCACCAGCAGCGGGCCGACGACCTCATCGGATCGATCCGGGTTGCCGCCGCAGACCTCTTCGATATTCCCTACCGGGCTCCGGAAAGCGGTGGCACGCTCTCGATGCGCCAGGAGCCGTTCTGGGTCTCCCGCAAGGGCTGGGAGAGCACCTTCAGCCCGATCACAAAGGAGCTCCTCGACCGCGCCCTGCCCCGGGCGATGCGGGAGAAGCGGATCCGGAAGCGGCTCGATGCGCAGATCGCCCACCTTGCCGTCAGGAACGCCGAGAACCTCCGGTGGGCGACGTTGCAGAACATCGACACCACGTTCCGCCAGTTCGCCCGGGAACTGGACGAGGATCTGGCCGAGACCATCGACGCCACCCATGGGGCTATCACCGCCGCATACCGGAAGAGGAAGGAGCACCTGGATGAAACAACGGCCGATCTCGCACGGCTGCAGCAGGCATCTGCGGCGGTTACCGCCGCTCGATCGGAGCTTGACCAGGAGTGAGGAAAATGGCCGCATGCCCGTGCTGCGGAGCGAAACTCACCGGCTATGAGCGCATCGTCTGCTTCAGTAAATTGGCCCTTCACACCGAGATCGTTCTCTGCTGCCCGTGCTGCCGGTGGCAGGGAGTGTGCCGTGAAGACTGCCCGGATCACCTCACATGACGTTCCGTGATGCACGTATCGGGTGTCCTCACCACCAGGCGCAATTCGGCCTCTTCCGGCCAGAATCGAGGTGGGAACGACCGCTTCGGACCTGGGGCCTGTATCACGCAGGGCGACAGGGCCATCCCTCCGCATTCACAGGGGCCGGCCGGGGTATGGATGCCGGGGGGCGGTGTATCAACGCTCGTATGCACAAATCGAGGAGCAAGATCGCCCGATATCAATGAACGACAGCACGGGGGAGGGGAGCCGTTCTCTGAACGAACATCAGGCGCGCCGTATCCGGAACACCTGCGAGTATATCGACCGGCTCCTGACTGATATCGAAAATATTCTCTCTGATTCGGTGTCAGGTGCGGCATTCCCGCGCTACATTCCTGATATCACCCCCGCGCAACAGCAAACGATCGAGGACTCGCTCGCACGTCTTCGCGCCCGTCTTGTGGGCATTCTCGACGATCAGGGTATCACCAGGTGTCAGCCCACGATTCCGGCATCCCGTGCCATCAAATGTTCACTCGGCGCGATAGATATTGCCGTCGAGGAGCTGAAGCCAAAGTACATGAAGGGATATGGTGATCTCGGCGAAGGTATGGCAACAGAGCTGTATGGCATTGTCGGGGGATTGCACGGACTGACCGGAGAACTCAACCGATATCTCGGCGCAGACAGGGGAGAGGATCTCGCCTCGCGTCTGCATCGGTTGGAGTGAAAAGGAGACGAACTCCGCCTCTTCTCCCTTTAGAGAGAGAGGGACGTTACCACGCGCGGGCTGACCGTGGCAGGGCTGCTCATGAGCATCGTTGCAGGCCGTATCATGGACCCAGGGGATATTTGACAAGACCGGCAGGAGCGAGCAAGCAAGCCCGACCAATCGAATAGTCACACCTAAGGACAGATCTTAAATTGCATTGAATGCTCAATGAAAATCAGATGACGTTCATCAAATGCGATATCTGCGGCCGTGAAGTTGAAGAGGGGGCAAATTATTGCAATTGGTGCGGGGCCGATCTGAGAGTGTTTGAAGAAACAACGCCGGTCAATAAACAACTACACCCTGAGATGATGTTAGAGGCGTCAAAGGAGAAAAAATTCAATAAAAATCTAAAGCGCTACACGCCGTGTCAACTCAAGAGAATGCCATTTATGGACACATTGTACGCCAATATCCTCCTGCTCAAGGGAGACGCTCTCCTGACTTTCTGTGGCTGTCTTGTATGCAACGCCTCATACCGGGAGATCTATACCTACCTTGTGCATTTAGCTGAAAACCGAACATCTCGCCCGACAGACAAGGAAATTGCCAAGCGGGTAAGAGAGATCGACATCAGCGCATCAACATTTGATTTTTCTTTTTTGTCCGGGATGTTCAACGAAACCAAGATCGATACGGAGGAAGAGGGCAAGGCTGAGAGGGGATACCAACCCACCCCAGAAAACCGAACAATTTCGTTTGAACTTGACGCGTCACAATTGAAGGAGCAAATCTTTCGTGTGTGGCAAGTGAGCGTGGTAAAGAGTTGATCAAACGTGTGTTATCAGAGTGAAGGCACGCTTTCCGACATTTTTTAGATTATTGGTACCATCCCAGCCGCCAGGATTATCTGGTCAGCGACCGGAGGGAGCGGTGCCGCCGAAGGGCGGCAGACCTGATATTCCTGGCGGCGTTCGCACCCTCGCCAACACACAGCCGCCGAGCAGTCTGCGCCCGCAGTCTGCGAAGGCGGCGTGCATGGGGAGCCGTCACGCAGAGCACCGGAGCGAAGCGGAGATGCGAAGTGTGAGGGCGTCACCGATGACCATCAACCGGGCAAAAATAAGGGAGGTGTTGCGAAGCGAGCGGAGGCCTGCCGCAGCGAGTGAGCAAGCCCGACCGATCGCAAAAACAGGGCAGGGGTCATTCCCCAGCCCCGAGCAGCAGGTCCGCTGCCCGTTGCGCATCTCCCGCGGCCCGGACAACATCGGCCGCCGAGCCGTTCTCGATGTGCCGCAGCCACCCGGCGATATAGGCCGCCGCGTTGTCAAGCACCGGGAGGTCGATCCCGGTCGTGGCAGCGAGGAAGGCGGCCCCCATCTCGGCGGTCAGCTCCTCGCGACTGTAGGGCTCACTCCCGAACCGGATCGGCCCGGTGATCCCCGGGCGATCGAGGCGGGAGGCGTTCCCGGTCCAGTGGGTCATCTCGTGGAAGAACGCCGCGTAGTAGGCCTCCGGCGACTGGAAGCGGTCCATGTCGGGCATGGTGATCACGTCCGCTGCAGGCAGATAGGCAGGCTCCCCCGGCCGGACCGTTGGGTGATTGCGGGCGATGACCTCCTCGCAGGAGGCGATCGGTTCCACTTCGCAGACCACTTCCACATCGATCCCCTCAAACTGGGCGAGGTTGAAGACCGGGTAGTAGCGGACCAGCGGGCGGTCGCGCCGGGCGGTCACCAGGACCTCCTCGCCGACGTCATCGACCAGTTTGCGCGTCTCCTCGAACGACCAGTAGACCACCATCCCGGAGGCCTTCTCGCCCTTGCGGACGTAGCCGCCGAGGTCCTTGATCTGGCGGTAGGTGCCCCAGTGGGTGTGCCCGGCGAGCAGGAGACGGTTGATGCCACGGTAGGGCCTCCCGGTGAGCACGTTCACGGGGGAGAGGCTCTGCCATGTCTGGCGCCAAGGCACCGTGCCTGAGGAAAGGGAGGAGAGGATCCGGTCCCGGACCATCTCGTAGACCTTGCTCATCGGTAGTACCTCCAGGCGAACTCGCGTTCGAGCCAGCGCCGGCGCCGTTCCCGCTCCTCCTCGGGATCGGTACACGGCGGCGGTACCCTCCTCCGGGCCGGGTCCTTGTAAGGGGAGGGGGTCATCAGAGGATCACCCCGCCCTTCCAGGCGATAACGTCGCCCTCCTCCGCCCGCCGGACGCAGGCCTCCAGCCCTTCCCGGTCGATCAGGTGTCCGTAGTGTGCCCGTATCCCCTCGGCGAGGCTCCGGAAGCTGGCGGCCCTGCCCTGCAGTGCCCGGGCACGGCGCTCCAGATCGATCGCCTCTTCCTCGAGGCGGGCGATGCGGTCGAGGTCCCGGAGCGGGATCGCATCCGCGAAGCACAGCGGGCGTGCAGGTTCGGTGTCGAAGGCAGCCATGCTCAGGCCCTCCACAGGTAGTACGACGCGGGCCGGAAGGCGAGCGTGTTCTCGGCCATCACGCAGGCGAAAAGGTGATACGTGAGGTCGTCCCAAACTATCTCTTGCTCTATGCGAGCTTTGAGGGCGGTATGCTTTCCAGGCTGCGCCGCCCCTTCTTTTCCTGTCGTTCCCGACATTTTCGATCAACTCCGCCGATGCCGTACACCGGGCACCGACAAGGCAGACGATATGACGGCAAACGGAGTAGGCCTGGCGTCCTGCCAACGGCAGGATGCGGCCCGGAGGGACGCACCCCGCAGGGGCGACATGCTTACCCGTTTGACGGAAAACGCCTGTGCATGGTGGTGTTTGCAGTGCCGTGCAGTGGAGCGACGAGAGGAGCGAGGAGCGGAGTCGCACGGCTGGTCGGGGCGGTAGTAAAATTTCGGTGATCGGGGCGGGGGAATGGGGCGCAGAGCCTGGCCCTGACTATGTAATGCCGGCGATTGTGGTCTGCGAGGGAGAGGACCTACTCACCGGTGCAGGCGCGCGCAAGATTTTTACCATTTTGGCTCACAATAGAGATACGTAAATTGCTGCAAAATGCAAAATAACGAATATTTGAACTCCGTTTGGGCGATCCTGTTGGGGGCGTCTGGTTCGCGGGGTGTGGGTCTGGGCCCCGTGCGGTTTTTCTCTCAATTCTTTCCTCGAAACACCTGAACATCGAACGAATCGGGTGATCAAGATGTTCAATTCATCCTGGTATCGCACCATTCCGCGGTTCCTCGGGATAACTTCCAAAAAATTCGTAATTTACGCCAGGATTATCTGATGCCGCACAAAACAACATCGTATGAATACACCGGTGATCGTGACCGGCACCCTTTCGGTGCTCGTCCTTCTCTGCATCCTCTCATGCGGATGCACCACGACATCCCTGCCGGCAGAGGAGGAACAGCCTTCCCCTGCAAACACCGGGGCCGTGGTCGAGGCAAACAACCGCTTTGCCTGGGATCTCTACCATGCACTCGAGACCGATGAGGGGAACGCGGGCAAAAACATCTTCTTCTCGCCCCACAGCATCTCCACCGCCCTTGCACTGACCTACGAGGGGGCCGAGGGCGAGACCGCGGACGAGATCCGCTCCGTCCTCTACTTCCCTGAAAACAAAAGCGCTCTCCGGGAGGGGTATAAGGCCCTGATTGCCGAAGTCAACCGGGGCGATAGCGCCTATACGCTGCGCACCGCAAATGCCATCTGGGCCGAGAAGACCCATCCGTTCCTGCCCGGGTACCTCTCCGTCGCAGAGGACTACTACGGTGCGGAGGTGGAGAACCTGAACTTCATATCCGCCCCCGAGGAATCCAGGCTGACCATCAACGGGTGGGTGGAGGATCGGACCGAGGAGAAGATCAAGAACCTGATCCCCGCAGGGGCCATCACCTCCCTCACGCGGCTCGTGATCACGAACGCGGTCTACTTCAAGGGCACCTGGGTGCTCCAGTTCGATGAGAGCCTGACCACCGAGTCGGCGTTTACCACCGCCGGGGGAGAGACGGTCACCGTCGAGATGATGCAGCGGACAGGCGAAGATGCCCGCTACAACTACACGGAAACCGAAACGCTCCAGATCCTCAAGATGCCCTACGAGCACGATGGTACCGGGTCGCTCTCCATGCTCGTCCTCCTCCCGAAGGAAAACGATATTGGCGTTGCAGAAAAGGCCCTCGGCGCGCAGGAGCTCGCCGAGGCGATTGCGGAAATGGAAGAGACGCGGGTGGATGTATACTTCCCGAAATTCAGCCTCGAGTGCGACTATATGCTGACCGACACCCTCCCGGCGATGGGCATGCCGACCGCCTTCGGCCCCGGTGCCGACTTCTCCGGGCTGGACGGGACGCGTGAGCTCTTTATCAGCGACGTGATCCACAAGGCCTTCGTGGAGGTCAACGAGGAGGGGACCGAGGCAGCCGCGGCCACCGCGGTCGTGTTTGGAAAGGGTGCCGCCATTGAAGAAGATCCCGTCCCGGTCTTTCGTGCGGATCACCCCTTCGTCTTCATGATTGTCGACGACGAACACGATACCGTGCTCTTCATGGGCAGGGTCGCAGACCCTGATGCGGCTTAATATCCTCTTTTTCCCGGGTCGGGCCGGACCCGTCTCCAACAAGGCCACAGGGAGCCCCGATCGTTCCGCATCCCCGTCCCCCGGGAGAGCATCACGTGCCGGTCCAGGTGCCCGCGCGGCACTCCGCCCCCTGGAGCCGGTGACGGCCCGGATCCCTGCGGTGCGCCGGGAGGGGCCGCACCGTCGCCTGCAGGCCCCGGACGCTGCCGGAAGCAACGAACCATGCAACATTCAGGCCCCATTTTCCAGTGACCGCAGGATTTGCAGGGAAAGTGTGCCATCGGTCAAGGATATAGATTTATGACAGTCACCATCCAATTTTAGGTAGAGACATAATACACCGGAGGGTATGCATTGTCGCTGAAAGGAAACGGATCGCCGGTTGCCAGACGCATCGCGCTCTTCGGGATTCTGATGATCTTCTGGTACACCCTCTCGGGGTTTCTGGATCCCTTTCATCTCGGTGCGGGGGTCCTCTGCTGCGCGATCGTGACCCTCATCTCGGGGGATCTCATCTTCCGATCGAAACGAAGCCTCTTCGAATCGGCACGGATTTTCATCCGGTTCGTCCTGTATATCCCGCAACTGCTGCTGGAAATCCTCTATGCCAATATCGATGTCGCCTACCGGATCCTCCACCCGGCGATGCCCATCGATCCGGGACTCATCACCATCGAGACGGGGTTTACCGGTGACGTCCTCAGGACCGCGTTCGCCAATTCGATGACCCTTACCCCCGGGACCGTCACCGTCGACGTCTCCGGGGGGACCTTTACGGTGCATGCGCTCGTCCTCGAAACGTCACAAAAAGAACTGCTGGAAACCCGGGATATCCAGAACCACCTGGGAAAGATCTTCGATGAGGCCACATGAACGATATCTTCCTGGCGAGCGCGATCATCCTGATCATCACGATCTTCCTCTGCCTCTATCGGGTTCTCTATGGCCCCGGCGTTGAGAACCGCCTGATCGCGGTGAATACCGTCGGAACCAAGACGATCATCCTCCTCGTCATCATCGGATTCCTCTACGAGCGCCCGATCTTCATGGACATCTCGATCGTCTATGCGATGATCAACTTCATCGCCACGCTCGCAATCGCAAAATACCTCAGGAGGGGTTGCATCTGCTGAACACGCTCGCACTCATCTTCATCGCGATAGGCCTGTTCTTCATGGTCGTCGGGGCGGTGGGCCTGATCCGGCTTCCCGACTTCTATACTCGCGCCCATGCAAGCGGCAAGTGCGATACGCTCGGCGAAGGGATGATGCTCATCGGCTTCATCCTCTACGAAGGGATGACCCTGATCGCGGTCAAGCTTGTGCTCCTCGTGATCTTCATCTTCATCACCTCGCCGACCGCAGTCCATTCGCTGGTCAATGTCGCCCATTCGCGCAACATCGCGCCCTGGAAAAAAGGGGATGAAAGGCGATGATCTGGGAGCTTGACTTTGCGCTCCTCCTGTTCATGATCTGCTGCGCCATTGCGGCGATCAACGTGCGGGATCTTGTCCATGCAACGATCATCCTCGCCGGATATTCGCTGATCATGACAGTACTCTGGGCATTGATGAATGCCGTCGATGTCGCCTTCACCGAAGCGACGGTGGGTTCGGGGATTACCACCGTCCTGTTCATCGCCGCCATCGCACGAACCACCAGGAGTTCATCAGATTGAGGAAAAAAGCACTTCTTGCAGTTCTCTTCATCGGCATCATCCTCTTCTGGGCGGTCGAGGACATGCCGGCATTCGGCGACCCCGAGAGCCGGGCTGCCCGGCACACCGGCGCGATGTACATCGAACGGTCTTATGCCGATGTCGGGATCGACAATATCGTCACTGCAATACTGGCAAGTTACCGCGGGTTTGACACGTTCGGGGAGGTGGTGGTCATCTTCACCGCCGGCATGTCGGTGATCCTCCTCCTCCGCCGGGAGGGGCGGCTATGAGAGAGAATGTCGTCATCAGGACGGTCGTGCGCCTGGCGGTCCCCTTCATCCAGATCTTCGCCCTCTACGTCATTGTGCACGGGGCATCCGGGGCCGGAGGTGGATTCCAGGGAGGGGTCGTCTTCGCCTCGTCCTTTATCCTGATGACCATCGCATTCGACCTCGCCTACACGCGGCGGCGGATCGGCAGCAGGGGGACCATGATCTGCTCGGCGCTGGGGATCGCGATCTATGAGGGAGTCGGTATTCTCTGCATCCTCTATGCAGGCAATTACCTGGAGTACGGGGTGATCGAGGCAGCACTCGGCATCCCCCACCTCCACGGATACCTCATCGACCTCGTCGAAGCAGGGATCGGGATCACCGTGATGGCGGTAATGACCTCGATCATCTACGATATGGCCAATCGGGGGGGAAGATCCGCATGATTGAGGCGTTCTCCGAACTCTTCTTCGCCCGGTACAACTACTGGATGGCGATCATCCTGATGCTGATCGGGCTGTACGCCCTGATCGCAAAGCAGAACCTGGTGAAGAAGATTATCGGGCTCAACATCTTCCAGACGGCAATCTTCCTCTTCTACATCTCGGTCGCGAGTGTGGAGGGAGGCACCGCACCCATCTATCTCCCGGACGGGGCATCAGCCGTCTACGTCAATCCGCTGCCGCACGTCCTGATCCTCACGGCGATCGTCGTCGGGGTGAGCATCACCGCCGTCGCCCTCTCCCTCGTCGTCAGGATCTACGAGGAGTACGGCGTCATCGATGAGGACGAGCTCAAGGAGGCGGTGAGGGGCCGATGACCCTGATCGACCACCTCCCGGTCCTCCTGGTCGCGGGTCCGATTGTTGCATCCCTGCTGACCCTCGTCGCGGGCTGGCACGACCGCAGGCTCTGCTACCCGATCGCGCTCGCGGCAGTCCTCGGGGAGTTCGCGGCCGCGCTCGTCATCTTCCGGCAGGTGATGGGCGGCGGAACCGTCCGGTACGATGTGGGGGGCTGGGCGCCGCCCATGGGGATCGAGCTCGTCATCGACACCTTCGGCGGGTTCATCCTGGCCACCATCATGCTGCTCGCCCTGATGACCACGCTGTATGCCTTTCGGAGCGTCACGAAGGAGATCCCGACTGAAAAGACGGTCTCCTTCTATGTCATATTCCAGGTCCTCCTGGCCGGCCTCATCGGCATGACGATCACGGGAGACGTCTTCAATCTCTACGTCTTTCTCGAAATCTCGTCGATCGCCGCCTACACCCTGATCTCGGCAACGCGGAAACCGCACGCGTATGTCGCGAGCTACAACTATCTCGTCCTCGGATCGATCGCCGCAGGGTTCATCCTCCTCGGGATCGGGAACCTCTATGTCGCCACCGGAACGCTCAATATGGCGGAGCTCGCCGCGATGCTTCCCGGATCATACGATCTTGCGACCGTGCACGCGGCCTTTCTCTTCCTGATCATCGGCTTCTCCATCAAAGCGGCATTCTTCCCGCTCCACCTCTGGCTCCCCGATGCCTACACCGAGTCCCCGTCCGCAGTGACCGTGCTGATCGCCACCGTCATGGCGAAGGTGAGCGTTTACGCACTCTTCCGGTTCCTCTTCTCGGTCTTCACTCTGGCATACATCACCGAGATCTACCCGGTGACCGGGGTCGTCCTGCTCATTGCCACGATCGCGATCGTCGCCGGGGCCATCCTGGCGATCGCACAGGACGATCTCAAACGGCTGCTCGCGTACTCGAGCGTCAGCCAGATCGGGTACATCATGTTCGCCGTCGGCGTGGCAAACCAGATCGCCCTCGAAGGCGGCCTTTTGCATATCCTCGGCCATGCGGTGATGAAAGGGTGCCTCTTCATGGTCGCCGGCCTGATCATCTACCAGACGGGGACCGCACGGTTGAGCGAACTCGGGGGCATCGCACGGAAAATGCCGCTTTCCTGTGCCGCGTTTGCGCTCGCCGGCGCATCGATGATCGGAATCCCACCCACGATCGGCTTTATGAGCAAGTATTACCTCGTCCTCGGGGCATTCGAGGCAGGACTCTGGCCGTATGCCGCGGTGCTCCTCGTCGGAAGCCTGCTTGCGGCCGCGTATATCTGGCGGTTCATCGAGATCGCCTATTTCGGGGGCCACCATGACGAACACCACCGGACCGAAATCCGTGAAGGCCCGGCGTCCATGCTCGCCCCCGCACTCGGCCTCTCCCTCCTCTGCCTGCTCCTCGGCATCTTCGTGGCGGTCCCGCTGGAAGCCATCGGCCTCGCGGTCGCCCAGCTCCTCGGGGGTGCCTGAGATGCCGGATGTCTCCGGACTTCTCCCGGCGGTCACCATCGCCATCCCGCTCCTCGCGGCGGTGCTGATCCTGATCACGGGCCGGCACGAGAACCTGCGGGAGACTGCCACCATCGTCGCGGCGCTGGCAATGCTCGGATCGGTCGCATCGATGCTGCCGTCAATCCTCGACGGCGGCAGGGTCACCCTCGTGCTCCTCCCCATGGTGCCGGGCGGCGATCTCGCCCTCAGGGTCGACGCCTTCGGGATGGTCTTCGCCCTCACCGCAGCAGCCCTCTGGCTCCTCAACTCCTTCTATGCGATCGGGTACATGCGGGCGCTGCAAGAGCACGCCCAGACGCGGTTCTTCTTCTGCCTCGCGGTGGCAATCGCTGCGGCCATCGGGATTGCGTTCTCGGCTAACCTTCTGACGCTGTTCGTGTTCTACGAGATCCTGACCGTCATTACCTACCCCCTCGTCGTCCATATCGAGACGCCTGAAGCGATGAAGGCGGGAAGAAAGTACCTCGCCTACCTCCTGGTTGGGGGGATATTCCTGCTTGCCGCAACCGTCCTGACCTATATCCTGACCGGCACGACGGACTTCGTGCCGGGAGGGTTTCTCGCGGGATCCGGGGCGGCGCTCACCCTGCAGATCCTCTTCGGCCTCTTTTTGGTCGGCTTCGTGAAGGCGGCATGGATGCCCCTTCACGCCTGGCTCCCGGCGGCGATGATCGCCCCGACGCCGGTGAGCGCCTTCCTCCACGCCGTCGCCGTGGTGACCGCCGGGGTGTTCGGGATCGTCAGGGTGGCCGGGTGGGTCTTTGGCATGCCCCTGATGGCATCTCTCGGCCTCGGGGTGGTGCTCGCCGTGATCGCATCGTTGACCATCGTCACGGCGTCTCTCTTCGCGCTTGCCGAGGACAACCTGAAACGGCGGCTCGCCTACTCGACGGTGAGCCAGCTCTCTTACATCCTCCTCGGCGTCTCGATGCTCTCCGTCGCCGGGATGACCGGGGCGATGGCGCATATCCCCTTCCATGCCTTCATGAAGATCACCCTCTTCTTTGTCGCCGGCGCGGTCATCGTCTCGGCAGGCAGGGAGCGCATCTCCGATATGAAAGGCCTCGGGCACAAGATGCCGGTAACCACCCTGATGTTTGCGGCGGCGGCCATCGGGATCTGCGGCCTGCCCCCGCTCTGCGGCATCATCAGCAAGATCTACCTCGCGATCGGGGCGGTCGAGGGGGGGATGCCGATCCTCCTCCTCGTCCTGATCGCGAGCGCGGTCCTGAATGCGGCGTACTTCTTCCCGATCATCTACACGATGCTGGTCGACCGGCCCGCCGACCCGCACGCACTCGATGCCGTCTCCGAGCCTCCCCTGACGATGCTCGTCCCGATCGTTTTGACTGCGGTGATCTCCATGCTGCTATTCTTCTTCCCGTCGGTGCCGTTCATGGACCTGGTCCGGATCGCCATCGGCGAGATTACGACAGGAGTGGTGCCATGATCGCAATCCCGCCCGGACTCATCTGCCTTGCCGGGATCCTCCCGGCAGTGTTCCTGCCGGGGAAAGTGCGGAACGCGTGGGCAGTCATCGTCGGGGCCGCCGGCCTCGGTGCAGCCCTCGCCCTCGCACCCTCGTCGTCGCTGACCCTTGCAATCCTGCCCGGGGTCGAGACGGTTCTCCTGCTGGTCGACCCGATGCGGTCCCTTGCAGGGTGCATCTTCGCGCTGGCAGGCCTCATCGCGATCATCTATGCAGCATACCGCGAGATCCCGGCGGTCGAGACGATCGGGATACTGGCGTCGATCGGCGCCACCCTCGGGATCGTCTACGCCGGCGATTTCATCACCGTCTTTGTCTTCTGGGAGCTCCTCGCCATTGCATCGCTCTGCATCATCTGGTCGTCAGGAGCCCCCGGCGCCTCCGGTGCGGGGTACCGGTACCTCCTCTTCCACATCTTCGGGGGCGCCTGCCTGCTGGGCGGGATCGCGTGGACGGTGATCGCCTCGGGGAACGTTGCCATCGGCCCCGCGGCAGAAGGGGGCGGGCTCCTCCTCATGCTGGTCGGGATCGGGGTGAACGCCGCGTTCGTCCCGCTCCACACGTGGGTGCCGGATGCCTACCCGCGGGCGTCGGTCGCCGGATCGGTCGCACTCTGCATCTTCACCACCAAGGCGGCGGTCTTCCTGCTCGCCGCCATCGGCGGATGGGGCGCCGCAGTTGCGTACATGGGAGCGGCGATGGCGATCTACGGTGCGGTCTTCGCCCTCCTGCAGGACGACATCCGCCGCCTGCTTTCGTACTCGATCATCAGCCAGGTTGGCTATATGGTCGCGGCCCTGGGCGCGGGAACTGCCGCCGGGATCGATGCCGGCCTTGCGCATATGGTCAACGACATCCTCTTCAAGTCCCTGCTCTTCATGGCAGCGGGCGCGGTCATCTACCGGACCGGATCGTCCCGCCTCTCCGAGCTCGGCGGCCTTGGCAGGTCCATGCCCCTCACCGCCATCTGCGCCGTTATCGGTGGACTTGCGCTTGCGGGGCTGCCGGGCCTGAACGGCGCTGTGAGCAAGGGTATGGTGATCGAGGCGGCAGCAGGAGTGCCCTACCTCGCTGAGGCGCTCCTGCTCGCCGCCGTGATCACCGTCATCTATGTCAGCCGTCTCCTCTACCGGGTCTTCTTCCGCCCCGCACCGGAGGGAGGGAGGGGAGCCGTCCCTCGTGACCCACCGGCCCCGATGCTTGCGGGAATGGCACTTGCCACCATTCTCTGCATTGCAATCGGGATCGTTCCCGATCTCCTGACAGATCTCCTGCCGGGCGGCACGCATGCCCATCCGTTCTCCCCCGCGCACCTTGTCGAATCGGCCGCAATCTTTCTCGCAGCAGGCGCCCTGATCCTCATCCTGCGGTCGCTGCGGTATTCGGGCCGGGGATGGGGGGCAGATATCGACCGCCTCTACATCGCGGCGGGAAGAGGCGTCGCCTGGTTCTCCGCCGGTCCAATGGTTCAGGCTGCCGATGCGATCGGGCGCATTCTGGATATTATCATCGGGTTTCTCAAACGGATGTCGGCCAACCCGCCCGTCGCCTTCCGGATCGCCGGGATGACGCTTGCGTTGCCTCTGGTCAGGATGCTCGCCAACCAGGAGATGGCCGGGGCGTATGAAGAGTCGCTTGCAGGGATGAAGCGCAGGTACCCGGACGAACAGATCGGTATCTGGGGCGGGGGATACGGCCTCGTCTTCGTCAGCATCGTCGCCTTCCTGTACTTCGTCTTCGATCTCCTGTGGTGAGGGGGGACGGAACCGGCGGCCCCTCTCCGCACCGTGCATGGCGGTTACGTTCTCCTTGACCCCCGCAGGATCCGATGGATAGCTGGAACCACCACGGCATCGAGGATTCAAAAAAAGCGCGTGTGCCGGATCAGCGGAGAATGGTCGAGAGTTTTTTGATCCGTGAAAAAAGAGGAGGGTTTCTTCACCCTGCCTCTTCGTGGCCGGAGAGGCGGGCCGCCTCGTGGCAGGGGATACAGACCTGCCTGCCGTCGAGCATGCGCGTCTTTGCATCGGCGACCTGCTCGCCGCAGCAGGCGCAGACGACCGATGCAAAGATCCGCGCCCTGGCCGGAGGCTCTGCATCGACGTCGCGGATTTCCAGTACCTCGTCAAGGGCTGCCGTCAGAATGCGCTCCGCCGCCGCATGCATCAGCTCGTGGAACCGCTCGTGGTCCGCAGGATCCGCCCGGCCGGAGAAAATTTTTTTGCGGAGTTCATTCATCTCCGAATGGTCTGGGTTATCGTGGTGGCGGACCAGCACCCGGACCGCTCTTTCACTCTCCCGGGAGATGAACGTGAACACATGCTTCCCGTGGTCCTGTATCACCAGGTTGCCCTTCCCGGCGGTGCAGCCTGTCACCATCTGGATGGCGTCCACGCCGCAGGCATCGGTCTCCGCGATCGCCACCAGCTCTTCATCGTACGGCCGGGCCACGTCAAGCGCCTGCATCGCCGTAACCGCCGCGCGGTAGCCGGTGGCGAGGCCGGGGCAGGTATGGCCGTGAAACGCGACGCATTCTTCAAAGGAAGGATATTCCCCGGCTCCGGCGGCTTCTGTCTGTTCATGTGTATCGCACATAGGCACGTCCTTTCCTCATAGGTGAGAGTTCCTGATTATCTTCTCTTTTGCTGTTTCCATTGCCATTGCAGAGGCACTCCGGGATGACGCAGGGGACCCCCCAGAGCTCGCCGATCATCACCGGCACACCATATACCGCCTCGATCTCATCCGCAGTGATGACGTTTCTGTCTCCGTAGGTGTGGATGGAATGGTCCTTGAGGAAGATGAACCGGTCCGCATACCGGAGCGCGGTGTTGAGGTCATGCATGGTCATCACCACCGCAATCTGGTGCTCGGTCACGATATTCCGGATCCTGTCTAAAATCTCGACCTGGTTTTTCAGGTCAAGCGCACTCGTCGGTTCGTCGAGAAGGAGAATCCTCGGTTCCTGCACAAATGCCCGTGCAATCGCGATCAGCTGGAGCTCGCCACCGCTCATCTCGTCGATAGAGTGGAGGCGGAGGTGGTCGATCATGAATTTCTTAAATGCCGCATCGACAATCCTGAGGTCTTTCTCGGTGATATCCCAGCCGATATGCGGCCTCCTTCCGAGGAGCACCGCATCGAACCCGGTCAGCCTGCCGGTCTCGACCCGCTGGGGGACATACCCGATCCGCCGGGCGACCTCCATCAGCTCGAGTGAGCCGAGAGGATCGCCGCCCACCGTGACGACACCCTCCTTCGGCACCAGGATACGGTTCAGGCATTTTAAGAGCGTCGTCTTTCCGACCCCGTTCGGCCCGAGAATCGCCACGATCTCCCCCTCTGAGATGGAGAACGCGATATCGTCGAGCACTTTCGTGTTCCGGTACAGGAACTTCAGTTCGTCGACCGAGAGTATCATCGATGGTACCCCCTGAGCAGCAGGTAGATGAAGATCGGCGCCCCCATGAATGCAGTGAGGATGGCGACCGGGAGGACATACGGCGCCACGATCAGGCGCGCGACCGTATCGGACGCGAGCAGCAGAAGGGCGCCCATCACGATGGAGCCCGGGATCAGGTAGCGCTGCTCGTCCCCGATGACCCGCCGGACCATATGCGGGCAGACGAGCCCCACGAACCCGATCACCCCGAGGAACGAGACGAGCACCGACGTCACGAGTGCAGCGACGATCATCCCGGCGTTTCTGAGCCGCTCAACATTGACGCCGAGCCCTCTGGCTGTCTCGTCGCCCGCATCCATCGCATTGTAGTTCCAGCGGTTTGCGATGAAGTAGATGCAGGCGGCGATGGTAATTGTCGCCATCAGGAAGAACTCCGGCCACCCCGCCCTCCCGACATCGCCGAATGTCCAGTGGACCACCGCCGCGAGCTGGGTATCATCGGCAAAGTACTGGAGGAACATCACGCCGGCGGTGAACAGGGACGAAAGGGCAACGCCGGCAAGGATCACGACCTCCGGTGACGATGCCTTGATCTTGGCGATGGCGAGGATCGCCATCGTTGCAAGCATGCAGAAGGCGAAGGCGATGATCGTCGTCAGGTACGGGTTGTTGATCACGACCGCACCGGCGGTCGTCGAGGTCATCCTGCCTGTTCCGAAGATAATGACCGCAACCGCAGCACCGAACGCACCGGCGTTTGAGATGCCGAGCGTGAACGGCGATGCCAGCGGGTTCCTGAGGATGGACTGCATGGCGACGCCAGCGACCGAAAGGCCCGCGCCGGCGGCGATCGCGGTGAGCGCCTGCGGCAGGCGGATGTTCCAGATGATCCGGTCCCACTTATCCGTGAGGTTCTGCCCGATGAGGGTCATAAAGACTTCATACGGGGGAATTGAGACCGCGCCGACCGATATCGAAATGATGAGCAGAAGAAAGAGAACGACGATGCCCCCGAGAATGAAGAGCACCTTCCGGTAAGTGTAGCCGAGATAATCCTGCGGGAGTTCTCCGTCGGCGAGGTGCATTGCGGGATCAACCCCTTCCATTCCGGTGCATCATGACTTAGTCCTCAGGCTGCTGGTTGCGCATGAGAGGAATGGTATGACTACGAATATATAAATATATCATACTTCCTCTGATGTATTTTAGATGAACGAATACATAAGACTACGTATTCAATATCTCTTATGAATCTCCGCGTGGAGCGGAGCCGTATCGGCGCTTTGCCGCTCCTTCGCCCCACGATACGCGGACCGGACTGCCGCAATCCCCCGTTGATCCCACTCGCACCGTGATGCAGCCCAACGGCGGATCGCGTGCATGTCTCCCCTGATCCGGCGATGGTGAGCGATGCGGATGGGACAGATGGCATATCGAACCGCTATCGCACGACCATGCAGCAGCGGAAAGCGAGCCCGGGCGACCGGTGATCAAGGCCTGTCCGCAGGTTTGGGCGCGTATGCGGGGAAAGGAAGGGTACCTTCCCCATCCCGCGCCCACCGGTCGCGGCCAATCAGACGGGGATGCGAGAAAATCCGATACCCCCAAACCGGCTGTTCAACTCATCGAAGATCGGCTCGCCAACGAAGAAGGCGTAGATCTCGTCGGCCTTCTCCTCCGGGTCGATGTCCTCGAACCGGTCGGGGTAGAGCACCGTCCCGATGAAATACGCATCAGCAAGCACGGTCTCGTAATTGATATTGTAGAAGTTGTAGGGGAGTACAGCGTAGACATTGCCCTCGTTCACCGCTGAAAGGCCCCGCAGCGCCGGGTCCGTCCTCAGCTGCCCTATGGCGCCTTCATTGTCCATCTGGAGGGTCCCCGCGTCGATGAAGATGTACTCGGGATCCCAGTCCACGAGCGCCTCTTTGGCGATATCGACATGCGCGGTGCCGAGGCCGGACGCGAGGTTATCCGCATGCACCCAGAGGAAGGGCGGGTAGGCGGGCTCGGTGGAGATGATGCCGTGGGCACCCGCCGAGGAGACGCCGCCGATATACACCCGCTTTCGTTCTTCCGCAGGGATGTCCCCGGTGCGCCGCTCGAGGTCCGCCATGGTCGCCTCGATATACGCGATCACCTCTTCCGCCCGGTCTTCCCTGCCGATGGCTTCGCCCATCACGCGCAGACCATAGTACATATCGGCCTTCTCGGCTTCATCGCGGAGCGATCCGTAGGGGAAGGCCACGACCGGGATGCCGGTCTTGCCCTGGAGGGTGTCGGCCTCGGCCCCGCTTGTCCCGTACGACGTTCCGGCCGAACCGGTCTTGAAGACAAGGTCAGGCCCGATACCGATGACCTTCTCGGGGTCGTCCTTCCCGCGGAACTCGCCGAAGAGCGGGAGATCCCCTAACCAGTCTCCGTGGACCAGCGCATACGGCCGGCCTTCGGGCGAGCGCCCCTCCTTTTCGATGGTATCGACACCGGCGATCAGGTCCTCGCCCTGCAGGTATACCAAATACCGGACACAGCCCGAGCCGGAACAGAGAACGCTCTCCACCGGTACCGGCACGGTGACGCTCCGGCCGAAGCCGTCGGTCAGGGTGCGTTCTGACGGCCCTGCAGAGGGGGCGGGCGTCGCATCGGCGCCCTGCCGGCTGTCGCCGACGCACCCGGCGGCGGCAAGAAGGCCGATGAGAAGCATCCCGCAGAAAATAACATGAATGCGATTAATCATAACACCACATCTGAGGGATATACGAATAGACATTACTTGAACCTACCTGTTCTTATTTTTTTATGAGCTAGTAAGATCAATAGTTTAAATATTCGCAGTAGTGCGCACGGAATGACGCCGAATTGTGAAAATGCCGGAAAAGAGGGGGTATCCCCCGCCACCGGAAAACAGCCGGATCAGACCTCGATCCGTGAGAACCCGAGGTTGCCGTACTGGCCGTTCAGCTCGTCGAAAACCGGCTCGCCAACGAAGAAGGCGTAGATCTCGTCGGCCTTCTCCTCCGGGTCGATGTCCTCGAACCGGTCGGGGTAGAGCACCGTGCCGATGAAATACGCATCAGCAAGCACGGTCTCGTAATTCGTGTTGTAGAAGTTGTAGGGAAGCACTCCGTAGACGTTGCCGTTCTTCACTGCCGCCAGCCCCCGCAGCGCCGTATCCGTCCTCAGCTGCCCGATGGCACCTTCATTCTCCATCGAGGTTGTACCGGCGTCGATGAAGATGTACTCGGGGTCCCAGTCGACGATCGCTTCCTTGGCGACATCAACGTGGGCGGTGCCGAGGCCGGACGCAACGTTGTCTGCATGCACCCAGAGGAAGGGCGGGTAGGCGGGCTCGGTCGAGATGATGCCGTGGGCACCCGCCGAGGAGACGCCGCCAACATAGACCCGCTTCTGCTCCGACGCGGGGATATCGGCGGTGCGCTGCTCGAGGTCCGCCATGATCGCCTCGATATACGCGATCACCTCTTCCGCCCGGTCTTCCCTGCCGATGGCCTCGCCCATCACGCGAAGACCGCTGTACATCTCCGCTTTCTCGGCTTCGTTGCGGAGCGAGCCGTAGGGGAATGCCACGACCGGGATGCCGGTCCTGTCCTGGAGGGTGTCGGCCTCGGCCCCGCTTGTCCCGTACGCCGTTCCGGTCGAACCGGTCTTGAAGACCAGGTCGGGCCCGATGCCGATGACCTTCTCGGGGTCGTCCTTCCCGCGGAACTCGCCGAAGAGCGGGAGATCTCCCAGCCATTCACGGTGAACAAGGGCATACGGGCGGCCCTCAATCTCGCGCATCTGCTTTTCGATGCTGTCGACACCGACGATCAGGTCCTCGGCCTGCAGGTACACCAGGTAGCGGATACAGCCCGAGCCGGAACAGAGAACGCTTTCGACCGGCACCGGCACGGTGACGCTCCGGCCGAAGCCGTCGGTCAGGGTGCGTTCGGATTGCCTTGCAGATGGAGCGGGCGTCGCATCGGCGCCCTGCTGGGTGTCGCCGACACAGCCGGCGGCGGCAAGGAGCCCGGCGAGGAGCAGCCCGAGCACAGTAGCACATATTAAACTATACTTCGCATTCATACATACCAAAAGATACATAATACATACATAAAACTATTGATCCACCTTTTATGGTGAATAAATGTGAATATTAAATGAATATAATCGACCAAATCTGAAATAGTTCTGATAGAGTAGCATGTGCGCGGGGTGTTCTCCCCTGGAGCACGCCCGCACCACCATCTCTCTCGGGAACATGCCTGCAGGATTGACGACCGCACCCTGCAATCGACCCTCTTCACATCGCAGCACTCGGGCACATGGTGCACCGCCCCCGCCCGCGAACGCTCACTGCTTTGATGATGTCCGCAGTTCAAGTACCAGTACGTCCATATCAATGGGTATCGAACGGTGGTCACCGCAATACGTGTTCCGAAAAAGAGAATAACCGGTGCCTGTGCCTGCCGCGGCAGGCCCGAGACCGGAACGGGCGGGGACGATCGGTTCCCGCGCGGTGTTGAACGCAGGTGTGGAAAAGAACCGGACAGTATCGAGAGAACGATGGATCACCGGGCCCAGGGGACGGGAAGGGATCGGTTC
>DSDF01000020.1 GCA_011048835.1 Methanoculleus sp.
CGCTCGCCCCCTTCCGGGAATATCCCCCGGGAGGAAGAGGACCCCTCCCGGCCTCGGCCGAAGATCTGCGTTCTTCTCCGGCTCGCTTCGCTCGCCCCCGGAGGCGATAGTGCCCTTTCATGCTTCGTTTCTTGCGATAGTAGTGCTTTGGCCAGGCCCCCTCATCTTGGAGGGAACGGGGATATCGCCTGCAGGGCGGGTCCGGGGGGTGCACCCCCTCCCGGAGAAAAAGATGGTGTTTCCCTCACCGTCCCTCCCTTTTTTCTGCAGTCATTTTCCCCCGGCACCGTTCCAGAAGAGCACCAACGCCCTCCGGCATATCATGCCCCGTCAATACACGGGGATGCGGTCGAGGGTGTTTTCCCGGATGTGCGCCATCAGCCGCTCTGCTCCCTCGAGAACCTCGCTGCTGATCGCCTCGCCGTCGGCAACCGATTTCGGCTGGACGCCGACGAAGACGATCTCTCCCGCATCGGGGGCGAGAAATGCGATGAAGTGGGAGAGGGGGAGCTGGTGCGTGCCGATGCCGACATCCTCGATCTTCTCCGGCGGAATGCGGCGAACGTCGCCGGGGAGAAGGCCCATGTCGGCGGCATCGACGAGGACGAGCATATCGGGCCGCTCCCTTCGCACCACGGCGGTGAAGTTCTCCGGCGCCGTCCCGCACTCGACGGTCTTCCAGCCCGCGTTGGCAAAGCGACGCGCCACGAAGCACCCGATGCCGTCGTCCCGGCGAAGGGTGTTGCCGATGCCAAGAAGCATGTTCATTCTGTAGGGATGCGCCTTCCGTGCGCATAAATGCGCGGGAATCCGGGCGGGATACCGAAAGGGCTATACGTCTCCCCCCTCCTGAATGCCCCGGGAGTGTTCGCTGATGGAAGGGCCCGGCGTTCGTCTCATCGCCGAGAATCTGCAGGGTTTTATAGGAGCTCTGCTCGTCTCCGTCTACGGGAACACGCGGTATCTCGAGGAATTCGAGCGCCTTGAAGGTTCGATGCTCTCCCGCATCGTCACCTTCGGCAAACGACTGTACCTGGTGTTTTCCGCGGGCACCATCTCCGTGCACTTTCTGATGTACGGCCGTTACCGCATTGGTGAGGATTTGGCTGACCCTGTGCGCCTCGGCCTGCGGTTCAATCGCGGCACGCTCGGTTTCTTCAATACCTCCGTGCACTCTCTCGAGGATCTGCCGGCATTCGATTCCAGGATCGATATCATGAGCCCTGCGTGGAACGGGGATCTGGTCTACGATCGGATCAGGGATTCCGGGGGCCTGATCTGTGACCTCCTCCTCGACCAGACGGTCTTTGCTGGCGTGGGCAATATCATCAAGAACGAAGCGCTGGCGAGGGCAGGGGTGCATCCGCTCTCGGTGACGGCGAGCATCCCTCCACCGGTGCTGAAGGATCTGATCGAGGAGACCCGCGGATTTTCGCTCCTCTTTTACCGGGAGAAGAAGGAGGGCCATGACATTCGAGATTCCTGTATCGTGTACGGGAAGAGGGTGTGCCCCTCGGGAACAAGGGTGGTGCAGGCAAAGATGGGGCAGCGCAACCGGGTGACCTACGTGTGCGAGGACGGTCAGGTTCGCTATTCATCTTGAATGGATGCGAAAAACGGAGTGCGCCGACCGGGACTCGAACCCGGGTTTAGGCGTTGGCAACGCCTAGTGATAACCACTACACTATCGGCGCAGTGCTCTACAATATGGACGTCAAAAGGTTATAAGAGTATCGAATTGGATGAATTGCCCTGCATCCGGGCTCCTTCGTTTGCGGAAAACATCTCGCGGATTTTCTCCTCGGCCTCGGTGATGGTTGCAAACAGCAGTTCGTCGCCCGCCTCGAGAGAAGGGTTTTCAGGGTAGAGTATGAACTCTGAACCCCGGTAGAGGCCTATTGCTGCGGTCTTTGGGGGCAGGTCGAGTTCGAGGAGCTTTTCTCCCGCTGCTTTCTCCGCGACGATCAGGCTCGTGAACCGCACCTCGCCGCGCACGAGGGTGGAGAGTTCGATGACATCGAGGCCCCGCAGCGTATCAGCGATGATCACGGACGTGGCCTGGGAGGGATTGACCACGTGCCGAAATCCCAGCTTTTTTGCCACCCTCATCAGCTCGGCGGTGTCGGTTTTGATGATGATTTCGGGAACGTTCGCAGTCCGGGCGATGAGCCCGATGAGGATGTTGTCCTGATCGTGATCGGTGCAGGCGACCACCGCCTGTGCCGCATCGATTTCCGCTTTTTCGAGAATTTCCGGCCGTGTCGCCTCTGCATTGATCACCGTGCAGTCCATACGCTCTGCGAGTTCCTGCGCTTTTTCGGCGTTGCGCTCGATGATGATGATCTCGTGGCCCCGCACGATCAGGTTGTTCGCGAGATCGACGCCGAGCGCGCTCGCCCCTGCAATAATGATTCTCATGCCCGTCTCCCCATCTCATGCAGTGGTCGTGGAACTGATATAGGTTTTCAATCGTGAATGAATCCGGCCGGCACTCATTCGATCCCCGGCGTTCCCTTCCCTCCTCCTTCACGGATTGACGGCAGCCGTATCCATGTCCTCGGGAACAGCAGGACAACGAGGGGGATGATCTCGATCCTTCCGAGCAGCATGTCGGCGATCAGCACCAGCTTGAGAAAGGGAGCCAGCCCCGCCGACGTCACGCCCGCGGAAAGCCCGACGGTGCCGAGCGCTGATGACACCTCGAAGATGGCATCACAGGCAGCGACGCCGTAGAGCGTGAACGCCAGTACGGAGGCGAACGCCACCAGAAAGTAGAGCAGCACGAAGGTCAGGAGAGTGTACACCTCGTCCGGCTCGACCACTTCGCCCTCCACCTTGAAGGGGGTGAGCGCTTCACGGGGGAGGAAAAAACGGATGAAGACGAGATGGATGAGTTTTGCAAGGATAATCAGCCTGAGGATCTTGATGCCTCCCGCGGTGGAGCCGGCACTCCCGCCGATCCACATGAGCGCGGAGAGCACGATTTTTGCGCTCTCCGGAAGGCCGGCAATATCGAGGGTTGAATACCCCGCTGTCGTGAGGGCGGATATGGCCTGAAATGCCGCCGCGCCCGCAACGAATGAGAATGTCCCGCACTCCTGCATGGTGAAGGCCAGCACGGGGATTCCTGTGGCGAGCACTACCAAAAATCCCCTGAACTGCAGGCTTGAAAGCAGCAACCGGGGATGTTCAATGAGACGCGGGTAGAGGCCGAAGTTGATCGCACCCAGCACGCAGCCCAGGAGGACGGTGGCGGGGATGATACCGGCGGCATACCCTGCGATGGAATCCGTCCGGGTGGAAAAACCGCCCGTGGATACGGATGAGAGGGCATGGCAGAGGGCGTCGAAGGGCGGCATGCCGGCGGCAACGAGCAGCACAAACGCGATCAGGGTGATGGCCAGATAGATCTTGCCGAGCGTCTTCGCGGCCCCGATGACGTTCGGGCGGAGTCTTTTTTCCGACACATTGACCGAATAGAGCCGGTAGGCACTTGTTCCCGGGTGGATGACGACGGAGAGTACGATGAGCACGATACCGATCCCGCCTATCCACTGCAGCCAGCTGCGGGCGAAGAGGAAGACCGGGCCGGCGGAAGCAGGGGCGACCGAGAGCCCGGTGGTGGTAAGGCCTGAAACGGCTTCGAAGAATGCATCGAGCAGGGGCATCCCGACGGAGATCGAGATGGGGACGGCGCTGATCGCGGAGGAGAGGGGGAATATCAGGGCGGCAATCACCAGGGCTTCCTTCCATTCGAGATCGAAGTCCGGAAGCATCCGGTGCATCACATAGCCGGCCGCCATCACCAGCACGGCCATGGCAGCGTAGATGGCGGCGACCGAATAGGCCCCGAAGGCCACCGCAGCCATGAGGGGTACGAACAGCACCGCCCCCATCCCGATCATCACCTGCCCTAGATATTTGAGCACGGCAGCCCGATTGACCGGGGAGACGAGTTCGTACATAAACTGATGAACATTTGCCGGTGGGTATTTATAGTATCTCCCGGGCCTCCCCCATGGTCCGATGTCCGGCGATACGCGCTCCGTCCTCCCGCAGGACTACGACAATTCCAAAAGGTATGAGAAAAGGCGTTGTCGAAACCGGCAGAAATAGAACAAAATTTTATTCGCTTTGTACACCAATCATACATTGATGATTCCCCTCATCCTGGATCTGCGCGACCGGCGTGTGTGTATTTTCGGGGGAGGAGGCGTGGGCCTCAGGAAAGCGGCATTCTTTGCACGAGAAAGCGACGTGACGGTGATCAGCCGGTCCTTTCGTCCCGGATTCGAGACTCACGGCGTCGAATGCCGGACACTCGACATCGCTGCGGCGTCCGACGATGACCTCTGTGCCCTGATCCGCGGCGCATTCCTGGTGATCGCGGCCACCTCCGACCGGGACTGCAACGACCGCATCGGGGCGCTCTGCACCCGGGAAGGGATCCTCTTCAATAACGCCGATGGCGAAGCGGGAAATGTCATCATCCCCTCCGTGGTCAGGGGCGATCACTATCTCGTGGCCATCAGCACGCTCGGGAAAAGCCCCGGGGTCGCCCGCTACCTCCGTATGCGCATCCGGGACGAATGGAAGGAAATCGATCCCATGATCGAGCTGCAGGCCGAGATGCGCGACCGCCTGAAGGAGACCGAACCCTCGCAGGGGTTGCGATCCGACATTATCTGGAGAATGCTCGGCGATCCCGAAGTGTGGGATGCGCTTCGCTACGATCGCGACGCGGCACGCACGCTTGCGCTCAGGAAGTACTGCCCATGAACCGGACCCTGCATGTCCCCATCGCCGTCGGCGGCATCAGCCACCACGATGCCGATATCGGTGCACTCGAGCAGTTCCGGTTCGACGACGAGCTGTCGGTGCTCTCCGGAGCCCGCCAATGGTTCAGGGGAGTGTGCCTGCTGCAGACCTGCAACCGCATCGAGCTGATCGTCCACGGGGAGGCGTCCCAGCTCGAGGCATTTTTCGAGGAGCAGGGCCGCTGCGGGTACTGGATCCTTGCCGGCGAGGAGGCACTCCGCCATCTGCTGCAGCTCGCGGCGGGCATGGACTCGATGATCGTGGGAGAAGACCAAATCCTCGGGCAGCTGAAGGCGGCGCTCTCCGCCTCGCAGGAGGCCGGGGCCTGCAGCGCGGTCATCGACCACTGCATCACAAAGGCGGTCCATGTCGGCGTGGAGGTGCGCAAACGCACGCAGATCAACAAAGGAGCGGTTTCCATCGGCTCCGCGGCGGTCCAGCTGGGAGAGCACCTCCTGGGATCGCTCGACGGCAGGCATATCACCGTGGTGGGGGGCGGGGAGATGGGGACGCTGGTCACGAAGGCGCTTGCGGCAAAACAGCTCACCGCCATCTACGTCACCAACCGGACGTACGAGCGGGCGCGGGTGCTCGCCCGGGAGGTGGGGGGAAAAGCGGTGAAATTCGAGGAGCTCTATCACTACATCTCCCTCTCCGACGTGGTCATCTCGTGTACGGCCGCTCCCCACCCGGTGATCCATGCCGACCGGCTCACGGCAATGATGGAAGAGCGGCGCTGGCCTCTCGACCAGCACCCCCGCCCGCTGATCATCATCGACATCGCCCAGCCGCGGGACGTCGAACCCTCGGTGGGATCGGTTCACGGCGTCCACCTGTTCAGCATCGACGATCTCCGGGACGTGAGCGAAAACAACCTGCATGCCCGAAAGAAGGAAGCATCGATGGCGGCACGGTTCTTAGAAGAGGAACTCTCCCGGTTCGTGGTGCTGCTCAACGGGTGTGCGGCCGACGACGCCCTCGCGGCTCTTCATACGTGGGCCGAGGCAATCCGCGTCAGGGAACGGGACCGCGCGCGTGTCCGGCTGCAGGGGGCGGACGAGAGGACGCTGGCCGTGTTCGACGATTTCTCGCGCGTGCTTGCGAAGAAACTGCTCCTCGATGCCACGTTTGCGATACGGACGGGAGCGGAATGCGGCTATCTGGAGGAGGCCGAGGCGCTGGTCAGGGCAATTACCCGGGGTGAGACGACATGTATCCGAAAACACGACTGAGACGATTGAGAAAACGGTTGTTCCAGCCGTTATTCAAGGAGAACCGCCTGCATAAAACCGATCTTATCGCACCGGTGTTCGTGGACGAGACCATCGACGCCCGCAGACCCATTCTCTCGATGCCGGGGCAGTCCCGCATCCCCCCCGACACGGTGAAGGAGGTTGCGGAGACGCTCTGGGATTGCGGGCTTTCTGCGATGGTGCTCTTTGGCATTCCCGCACACAAGGATGCACAGGGCAGCGGGGCGTATGCGCCCGGCGGGGTCATCCAGACGGCGGTGCAGGCCGTCAAGCGGGCGGTGCCCGACATGGCGGTGATCACCGACGTCTGCGCCTGCGAGTATACCGACCACGGCCATTGCGGCATCATCGGCGACACGCCCTGTGGCCCCGACCTTCTCAATGACCCCTCGCTGGACCTGATGGCGACGATCGCGGTCAGCCACGCGGAGAGCGGCGCCGACATGGTTGCTCCCTCCTGCATGCTCGACGGCATGGTGGCGGCGATACGAAACGCCCTCGATGGCGCGGGGCATGTCGACCTCCCGATCATGTCCTATTCGACCAAATATGCGAGCGCCCTGTACGGCCCCTTCCGCGAGGCCGCCGATTCCGGATATGCCTTCGGGGACCGTTCCACCTACCAGCTCGATCCCGCAAACGCCCGCGAGGGTGTCCGGGAATCGGTGCTGGATGCCGAAGAAGGGGCCGATGTGCTGATGGTCAAGCCGGCGGGATTCTATCTCGATATTATCTCGTCCGTCGCCTCGATCGGCCTGCCCGTTGCCGCGTACCAGGTGAGTGGGGAGTATGCCATGATCAAGGCGGCGGGCGGCAACGGGTGGCTGGATGAGAGACAGGTGGTGATGGAGAGCCTCACCGCCATCAAACGCGCGGGGGCGGACCTCATTATCACCTATTTTGCAGAGGACGTTGCGGGGTGGCTTGATGAAGAGCAGTGAATTATTCGAGGAAGCGAAGAGACTGATGCCGGGGGGCGTGAGCAGCCCGGTCCGTGCGATATCGCCCAATCCGTTCTACGTGGAGCGGGCACAGGGATCGACGATGGTCACGGTGGACGGCACCACCCTGATCGACTGCTGTCTGGGCTACGGCCCGCTCCTGCTCGGCCATGCCCACCCGGCGATCCGCACCGCCGTCGAGGAGCAGCTCGGCCGGGGGTGGCTGTACGGCACGCCGGTGGAGCGGGAGATCGAACTTGCCCGGCGTCTCTGCACCGATTATCCGAGCCTCGACATGGTCCGCTTTGTCTCGAGCGGTTCGGAAGCGACCATGGCGGCGATCCGTCTCGCCCGCGGGTATACCGGCAGGCAGGACATCGTCAAGATCGAGGGTGGGTTCCACGGCGCCCACGATGCGGTGCTCGTCAAAGCGGGATCCGGTGCGACCACCATGGGCGTTCCCGATTCTGCCGGCGTGGTGCCCGATCTCGTGGCCCACACCTGCCAGGTGCCGTTCAACGACACGGAAATGCTTGAGGCGCTGCTTTCCCGCACCACTGATGTGGCGGCGGTGATCCTGGAACCGGTGATGGGAAATATCGGCCCCATCCTGCCCTCCGACGGTTACCTCGCCGAGGTGCGGGCGATCACGAGGGACCACGATGTCCTGCTGATCTTCGACGAGGTCATCACCGGGTACCGCCTGGGCATCGGGGGTGCGCAGGCGGCGTTCGGGGTGACGCCGGACCTCACCACGCTGGGCAAGATTATCGGGGGCGGGCTTCCCATCGGTGCGTTCGGCGGCAGGCGCGAGGTCATGGAGCTCGTGGCGCCCGCCGGGCCGGTGTACCAGGCCGGGACCTTTTCGGGCAACCCCCTCTCCCTGACCGGCGGGGTCGCCACCATCGACTGGATCCACGCACACCGGGATGTCTACGGCCGCCTCGAGCAGGCCGCCCGGGCGATCGGCGAGTCGATCCCTGCACGGACGGGCGGATCGTTCGTCGCCATCGGGTCGATGTTCAAGTACTTCTTCAGGGACGCAGCCCCGCAGAACTACCGGGAGGCAAAAGAGAGCGATACCGCGGCATTTGCCGCGTTCTGGAAAACCATGCTCGAAGAAGGCATTTTCCTGCCGCCATCGCAGTTCGAGACGAATTTCCTCTCCGCAGTCCACAGCGACGAGGACATCCAAAGGATAGCCGGGGCATACGAGGCATGTCTCTGAGAATCGGCACCCGGGGGAGCAAACTGGCGCTCGCCCAGACCCGGAAGGTGACCGCGGATCTGGATCGCCGCGGGATCGAGACGGAAACCGTGATAATCACCACCCCCGGCGATGCCACAACCGGGGTTCCCCTGCACGCGATCGGGGGGCAGGGGGTCTTCGTGCGCGCCCTTGACGATGCCATTTTGGAGGGGAGGATCGATGCAGCGGTGCACAGCATGAAGGATATCCCCGCCGCGCGCCCCGATGGCCTGAGTACCTGTGCGGTCCTGCGGCGGGATTCCCCTGCCGATTTCCTGGTGCATTCCTGCGATATCGAGGAGGTCCGGGTGGTCGGAACCTCGAGCACACGCAGGAGGGCGCAGCTGCTCAGGAGCCCTCTTCCCATCGAGGTGCGGGATCTGCGGGGAAACGTCGACACCCGGCTCAAAAAACTCGAGCGGGGGGAGTATGACGCGATCGTGCTGGCGGAGGCGGGCATGCAGCGGCTGGGCCTCGACCTTCCGGGCACGCGCCTCCTCCCGCAGTGGTACGTCCCCTCCCCGAACCAGGGGGCGATCGCGGTGGTATGCCGCGACGATCCCGGCTGCATCGAGCACTTCGAGCCGCTCGATCACTTCCAGACCCGCAACGAGGTGGAGATCGAACGCGCGGTGATGGAGGAGGTCGGCGGCGGGTGCTTCACCCCGATGGGGATCTTCTGCGAGTCGGGATTTCTCATCGCGGAGGTGCTGGCGCTGGACGGCTCGAGGTGGGAGCGCATCGAGGACGCGGGGAACCGCCTCGACGAGGCGCGCGAGGTCGGACAGAAGTTGCGGATGATCGCCCGGGACCTGATCGAAGCTGCCCGGGTATCGCTGGGGGTGAGCGAATGAAGGGCCGGGTCTACCTGGTTGGCTCCGGACCGGGGGGGCTGGGGCTCCTCACCTTCCGGGCGCGCGAAGTCATCGACGGCGCCGACGTGATCCTCTACGACCAGCTCCCCGGCGAGGAGGTCCTGGCCGCGCTCCCGCCCACCGCCGAACTGATCGACTGCGGCAAGTACGGGGGGATGCATACCCTCGAGCAGGAGGATATCGAGGCGCTGATGGTGCGGCATGCACGGGAGGGCAGGTCGGTCGTGCGCCTGAAGGGCGGTGATCCCTTCCTCTTCGGCCGGGGCGGAGAGGAGATGGAGGTGCTGCGCGCCGAAGGCATCCCCTATGAGGTCGTCCCCGGCATCACCAGCGCCATCGCCGTGCCCGAGTGCGTGGGCATTCCGGTCACCCACCGCGAGGTTGCGTCGCAGGTCACCATCCTCACGGGCCACGAAGACCCGACCAAAGGGCGTTCCGCACTGGACTGGGAATGGCTCGCCCGGTCGCCGGGAACCCTCGTCATCCTCATGGGGGTGAAAAACCTCCCCGCGATCGCCTCCCGGCTCACCGGTCACGGGATGGACGCGGCCAGCCCCGTCGCCATCATCGAGCGGGGCCTGCGCCCCGACCAGCGGGTCACGACGGGACCGCTCGGAGAGATCGCCGAAATAGCGCGGGAACGCAAGGTCCGCCCGCCGGCAATCATCGTCATCGGTCCCGTGGTCGAGCTCTACCGCGAACCCTGAGAGCATGCGCCTGTCGGAAGGCGCCTCTCCACCCCACTTTATTTATGCCTTCCCGCAAATTCCTCTATTGAAGCCTATGCGAAGTGATGTGGTCAAACTGGGATTCGAGCGTGCTCCCAACAGGTCGCTGCTGCGCTCGCTCGGAATTACCCGGAGGGAAATGGATCTTCCCTTTATCGGCATCGCAAATTCATGGAACAATGTTGTCCCCGGGCACCTCCACCTCCGGATGATCGGCGAGAAGGTGCGCGAAGGGGTGGCCGCTGCCGGCGGCGTGCCCTTCGAGTTCAATACCATCGGCATCTGCGACGGCATCGCCATGGGCCACGAGGGGATGCGCTACTCCCTCCCTTCCCGGGAGACCATCGCCGATTCGATCGAGCTGATGGTGGAGGCCCACCGGTTCGACGCCCTCGTCTGTGTGTGCACCTGCGACAAAATCGTCCCCGGCATGCTCATGGCTGCGGCGCGGTGCAACATCCCGGCCATCGTGGTCACGGGAGGAGCGATGCTGCCCGGCTACCGGGGCGGCAACGAGCTCTCCCTCATCGATGTCTTCGAGGGTGTGGGATGCGTGGCCGCGGGGACGATGACCGAGGAGGAGCTCGCCGAGGTGGAGGCTGCGGCGATGCCCGGGTGCGGCAGCTGCCAGGGGCTGTACACGGCAAACACCATGGCATGCATGACCGAGGCCATGGGGATGTCGCTTCCCGGGTGCGCCGCCATCCCCGCCGTGGACGCCGCCAAGCTGCGCATTGCGAGGGAGAGCGGCGAGCGGATACTGGGGATCCTTTGGGAGGGGACAACCTCCCGCGATATTATCACCCGTGCGTCGCTGGAAAACGCCATCCGGGTTGATATGGCACTCGGCGGCTCGACCAACACCGTGCTGCACCTGATGGCGGTTGCGCAGGAGGCGGGCGTGCCGCTCGATCTCGATGATTTCGACCGCATCGGCGAGAGCGTGCCGCATATCTGCGCCATGCAGCCTTCCGGCCCCCATTCCATGCAGACGCTGTACAGGGCCGGGGGCATCCCCGCGGTGTTCAGGCGGCTTGAAGGGATGATCGGCGACTGCCCGACGGTATCGGGAAAAACCACGCTGCAGATCGCGAGGGAAGCCTCCGTGTCCGACGAGACGGTCATCCGCCCGGTGGACGACCCGGTGCACGCTGCGGGCGGCCTTCGCATCCTTCGCGGGTCGCTCGCCCCCGACGGGTGCGTGATCAAGAGCGCCGGCGTCCTGCCCGAGATGTGGGAGCATTCGGGGCCTGCACGGGTGTTCGACGGCGAGACGGCAGCCATGAAGGCGATAATGGCACAAGAAATCCGTGAAGGGGATGTGGTGGTCATCCGCTACGAAGGGCCGCGGGGCGGTCCCGGCATGCCCGAGATGCTCTCGCCCACCTCGGCATTGATGGGGCTCGGGTACCGCAGGGTGGCGCTCGTGACCGACGGTCGGTTCTCCGGGGGCACGCGCGGCCCCTGCATCGGGCACGTGGCGCCGGAGGCGGCGGTGGGCGGCCCGATTGCGCTCGTCGAAGACGGGGACACGATCACCCTCGATATCTCGCGTCGCACCCTTGAACTTGCCGTGGATCCATCCGAACTCCCCGAGCGGCGCAGGAACTGGAAACCGAAGGAGCGCAGGCTCTCCGGGGTGCTGGCGCGGTATGCCGCCGCGGTTGCACAGGCGAATCGCGGTGCGATTCAAGAATAAAAATCCATACTCTTTTCGCCATCCACCCACGGATGGCAAATGCTATACGTGATTCTGTCAACCGTTGTGTACTGGTATGCAGGTTCCCCGCCTGTGAGTGCCAGCATATGAGAGGTGCGGTGATGATCGACAGGTTCCTTGAGGGTAATAAACGCTTCATTGCGAACGATTTTGAAAAAGACCGTGAATACTATAAAAAGCTCTCGACCGGCCAGAGCCCGACGGCGCTCTTCATCGGCTGTTCGGACTCACGGGTCAATCTTGAGCGTGTGGTCGATGCGAAGATGGGAGAGATCTTCGTGCACCGGAACATCGGCAATATTGTCCCGCGGGACGATGTGAACCTTGCCACGGTGCTCGAATATGCGGTGAAGCACCTGAAGGTGCAGGACATCGTGGTCTTCGGGCATTCTGATTGCGGGGCGATGAAGGCCCTCGACGCCGGACCGGGCAGCGGGGATGTATTCATCCCGGCATGGCTGGATAACGCAAAAGAGGTGAAGGTGCTGGCCGACGAGAAGTTGCCGGATCCGAAAACCCCCGCGGCTGTCCGGGAGAAACGGCGGCTGATCGAGATCGAAAACATGCGTCTCCAGCTCGAGCACCTCCGTTCGTATGATTTTGTCAGGTCGGCGGAGGAAAAGGGAACAATTGCCCTGCACGGGCTGTACTACGACCTGGAAACCGGCGAGGTCTCCAGAGTCCTGTAATTCACTTTTTTTCTTCGTGCAGGTATTTTTCCACCTCGTTCCTGAGCAGGGGCACCGATATTCTCCCCAGCGGCGTGACGTTTCCGTTGACGAGCACAATCGGCAGCGGGGGATGGTGTTCATCGATGATCGTTTCGATAGAGCCGGGGATGCCACTGTCGAGGAGAGTGAGTTTCAGCACCACCCGGTCGCCGTAGAGTTCCTGCATGCGGTCTCGCAAGGCTTCGAACGCAGCACGCAGCATCTCGGTGGGAGCGCATGCCTCCAGTTCGCAGGTCCTCGTCTCATCGCAGGGAAACGGCCCGCACGAAGAATCTTCAAACCCGATGATCTCAACTTCCACTCGGTCGCTCATACTCACTATTCTTCCCGGATCTACATGGATACTTCGCTCGGCACCGGTGCCTGCACGCACCACCTCCCGGCACACCCCCTCGCCGTATCGGGGATGGCGGCAGCGGCAGAAATGATCCCCTTACAATCGTTAATAAAGGTGCTTTTCCCAACTAATATGGTAATTTATGAAAGCGGTTCTGGGTTTAGAAGATGGTGAATATTTCGTCGGGGAGGGGTTTGGTGTCGAGGGGTCCTGCGCCGGGGAACTCGTGTTTACGACACAAATGGCCGGGTATATGGAAGCATTGACCGATCCTTCCTATGCGGGCCAGATCCTGATGTTCACCTACCCGCTGGTGGGCAATTACGGGGTGGATGAACAGAACTTCCAGAGCCCTTCGGTGAGGGCGATGGGCTGTGTGGTGCGGGAAGTATGCGGCTATCCTGCCGGTTCGCCCGGCATGCAATCCTATTTTGAAGATCACGGGGTGTTCGGCATTGCGGGGGTCGATACCAGAAGCCTGACGATACGGACGCGCCTGCACGGAACGCTTCGTGCATCGCTGATTGTCGGGGACGACAACGGCGACCATGCGGTGGAATGCGCCCGGAACGTGCAGCCCATCACCGATCTCGACCTGATCAGCAAGGTGTCATGCACGCAGCCCTACCGGATCGAAGGGACGGGCAAGAGGATTGCAGTCATTGATCTGGGCATCAAGAAGAACATGATTCTCAGCCTCCGGCGCCGCGGGGCCGACCTGTATGTATTCCCCCACGATGCGCGTCACGACGAGATCGAGGCATGCAAACCACAGGCGCTGTTTCTCACCAACGGGCCCGGCGACCCGCGCAATGCGCGCGCGGCAATCGACTGCATCAAGAGGTATCTCGGCCGGATCCCGATTTTCGGCATCTGCATGGGCAACCAGGTGGCGGCCCTCGCGTTCGGTGCCGAGACCTACAAGATGAAGTTCGGTCACCGCGGGTCGAACCAGCCGGTACGCCGCAAAGGCGGGCAGATCTATATCACCACCCAGAACCACGGGTTTGCGGTCGACGGCGACACGCTCCCGGAAGACTGCGAAATCGCCTTTACCAACCTCAATGACGGATCGCTTGAAGGGTTCAGTTCACGGTACCATGACGTCATTACCGTGCAGTTCCACCCGGAGGCCCACGGAGGACCGCGTGAAACAGAACAACCGTTTTTTGATATGATTTACCGGAGGATACCCTGATGCCCCGACTGCCACATATTCAGAAAGTGCTGCTCATCGGATCGGGGCCGATCCAGATCGGGCAGGCTGCCGAATTCGATTTTTCCGGCTCTCAGGCGTGCAGGGCGCTGCGCGAGGAGGGCGTCGAGGTGGTGCTGGTCAACTCCAACCCGGCAACTATCCAGACCGACCCGGAAATGGCCGACGTGATCTACGTCGAGCCGCTGAAAGCGGACATCATCGCAAAAATCATCGAAAAAGAAAAGCCGAACGGAATCTTGAGCGGCATGGGCGGGCAGACCGGCCTGAACCTGACCGCCGAACTCGCGGAGATGGGGGCGCTTGAGGGGGTCGAGATCCTGGGAACCCCGCTCGAAGCGATTTACCGGGGTGAGGATCGTGAAAAATTCCGCACCCTCATGGAGGAGATCTACGAACCCGTTCCCCGGAGCATGATCCTCAACCATATCGACCAGGTCGACGAGGCGCTCGCGCAGGTGGGGCTTCCCGCGATCATCCGTCCCGCCTACACGCTCGGGGGTGCGGGCGGCGGTGTCGCGCACACCCCGGAGGAGATGCGGCGCATCGTTGAGGTGGGCCTCCAGCGGTCACGGATTCACCAGGTGCTTATCGAGGAGAGCGTACTCGGGTGGCAGGAGATCGAGTTCGAGGTGATGAGGGATTCCGCAAATACCTGCCTCATCGTCTGCGGTATGGAAAATGTCGATGCCATGGGGATACATACCGGCGAGAGCGTCGTGGTGGCGCCCATTCTCACGCTCCGCGACGATGAGTTTCAGCTGCTCCGCTGCGCCGCCATCAAGATCATCCGCGCGCTGGACGTGCAGGGCGGGTGCAATATCCAGTTTGCCTACAAAAACGGTGATTACCGGGTCATCGAGGTGAATCCACGGGTTTCGCGTTCGTCGGCGCTGGCATCGAAGGCCACCGGCTACCCGATCGCCCGTGTCGCGGCAAAGATCGCTATCGGGCTCCGGCTCGACGAGATCACGAACAGCGTCACCGGCTCCACGCCCGCCTCCTTCGAGCCTGCCATCGACTACGTGGTGGTGAAAGTGCCCCGCTGGCCGTTCGACAAATTCCGCCGCGCCGACCGGACACTCACCACCGCCATGAAGAGCACCGGGGAGGTCATGGCGATCGGAAGGACGGTCGAAGAAGCGTTCATGAAGGCGTTGCGGTCGCTGGACACCGATATCACCTCCCATTCCAGCCCGAACGAGATCAGGATGGTGCTCTCGAGCCCCACCGACGAGCGGTTCGCCTGTCTCTTCGATGCGTTTCGCACCGGGTTCTCCGTTGCCGAGGTTGCAGAACTCACCCATATCCTGCCGTTTTTCCTCAAAAAGATTGAAAACATCGTGAAAATGGAAGAGGCGCTGAAATCCGGGGCCGTCCCCGATACGATCCGGGATGCAAAACGCCTTGGTTTCTCCAACGAGGAGATCGCACGTCTCACCGGCACATCGGCCGACGAGGTGGAGGCCGTGGCAGGGCTGCCCACCTACAAGATGGTGGATACCTGTGCGGCGGAATTTCCGGCAAATACGCCCTATTTCTACTCCACATGGGAGGACACCTGTGAGATTGTCCCGCACGATCACGAGAAGGTGCTCATCCTCGGCTCGGGCCCCATCCGGATTGGGCAGGGCATCGAGTTCGACTACTGCACCGTGCACGCGGTGATGGCGCTGCGGGAGGATGGGGTGGAGGTCCATATCGTCAACAACAATCCGGAAACCGTCTCCACCGATTTCGACACCTCGGACCGGCTCTTTTTTGAGCCCATGCAGCTCGAGGACGTGGTCAACATCCTCCGCAAAGACCATTATGCCGGGGTGATGGTGCAGTTTGGAGGGCAGAACTCGGTCAATCTCGCGATGCCGCTGGAAACAAGGCTGGCCGAGCTCGGTCTTGCCACCCGCATTCTGGGAACGAGCCCCGATGCGATGGACATGGCCGAAGACCGCGACCGGTTCAGCGGCATCCTCGATGAGCTGGGCATCCCCACGCCGCCCAACAGCGCCGCCTACTCTGAAACGGAAGCGCGGGCAATCGCCGAAAGTATCGGGTATCCTGTCCTCGTTCGTCCCAGTTACGTGCTCGGCGGACGGGCGATGGAAATCGTGTACGACGAGGTGGAGCTGGAGAGTTATATGAAGGAAGCGGTGCGGGTGAGCCGGCAGCACCCGGTGCTCATCGATTCGTTCCTGCAGGACGCCGTCGAGATCGATGTGGATGCCGTGTGCGACGGGGACGAGGTGCTCATCGGCGGCATCATGGAGCACATCGAGGAAGCAGGCGTGCACAGCGGCGATTCCGCCTGTGTCATCCCGCCGCAGTCGCTCTCCGATTCGGTCATCGAGCGCGTGCGGGACTATACGGTCAGGCTCGCCCTCGCTATCGGTACCGTGGGGCTGATCAATATCCAGTATGCGGTCAAGGACGACGTGGTCTACGTCCTCGAAGCAAACCCGCGTGCGAGCCGGACGGTGCCCTTCGTAAGCAAGGCGACCGGCATTCCGCTCGCCAAGGTGGCGGCGAAGACGATGCTGGGCAGGAAGTTGAAGGACCTCGGCTACGTCGAGAAGGAGATCCGGCATGTGGCCATCAAGGAGGTCCTTCTTCCCTTCAACAAGCTCCCCGGCGTGGACACCGTGCTTGGCCCCGAGATGAAGAGCACCGGGGAGGTCATGGGGATCGATTACGGGTTCGGCAGGGCGTTCTACAAGGCGTGCACCGCCGCGGACAACGAGCTCCCGCTCGAGGGGAACGTGTTTATCTCGGTTACCGACGAGCAGAAGGAAGAAATCGTCCCCATCGCCCGGAAACTCGCGGATCACGGCCTTGCGCTCTACGGGACGAGCGGCACGGTGGAAGCGCTCACCCGTGCGGGCATCACCGCCAACCTGGTGAGGAAAGTGCAGGAGGGTTCGCCCAATGTCATCGATATGATGCGCCGCGGCGAAGTGAACCTCGTCATCAACACCCCGGCAGGAAAGAAATCCCGCCAGGACCACTATGAGATCATGCGGGCAACCATGGATTACGGCATTCCCTACATCACCACGATGCAGGGTGCACGTGCCGCCGCATTGGCGATCGATGACATCACCACGCAGGAGATCACCATCGAGCCGCTGGGCCATTACCACAGGAACTCCTGACTTTTTTCAATCCTATGCGGGGGGTTCAACGAAGTCCCCTCTATTTTTATAATAAAATATAAATAATAATACTTTTCCAGTATCTCGCATGACCAGACCTGCTTTTGTTCTTGTGCCGGGAGGCACGGCGTCGGAGAGTGAGCCGGCCGGCCGCGTTCCGGAATCCCGGGACCGGGCTGGAGGGGAGCCGACCGATGCCGAATCGCGGCTGGCGGAGATCGTCGGCGCTGACAGGGATGACCTTTCGATCGAGCTGCTGTTCCACGATGACTGTTCCGTCGCGGCTCTGCTCCGCTCATCGGATTTCGACGATATCGATATCCTAAGGATCGAGGAGCTTCTTGCTCCCGGAGAAACCAGATGGTCCGTTTGAGGGCGGGCTGGATACTACCCGGAAACAGCCGAAAAAAGGTTTGAGTTTGTTTGCAGAGTCGGTTTGTGCGCCTCAGGCCTCCCCGATCCATTCGGCGACCTGATCGGGGTGAGCGTCGACCCATGCCTGTGCCGCCTCTTCCTCGGGCGTGCCCTGTTCGATATCGAGCATGACCGACTCCATGTCTGCAGGAGTCCAGTAGAAGCGCTCGAGGATACCGTACGCCTCGGGCATGTCTTCACTCAATCCCTGTCGGGCCAGTGTTCCGATGAATTCCTCTCCGCCGTAAACTTCCAGCGGGTCTTCGAGGTACTTGAGATCGAACCGGGCGAACTTCCAGTGGGGCGTCCAGCCGGTCACCACGATCCAGTCTTCACTGGCATAGGCCTTGGAGAGCTCGGCGGCCATGCCGGCGCTGCTGCTGGGGACGATCTCGAAGTCGAGATCATACTCCTCGATTGCATCCTCGGTATTCTGCATGATTCCCGCACCGGGCTCGATGCCGATGATCTTGCCGTCAAACTCATCACGGACATCGTTCATCTCGTCGATGGAGTCGATCGTGACGTAGGTCGGCACCACGAGCCCGATCTTTGCTCCGTCGAGGTTGTGCCCGACGAGATCGATATCGTCGCCGTACTGCTCCCAGTAGTTGGCCTGCGTTGCCGGCAGCCACGCGGAGACCGTACAGTCGACATCGCCGTTGGCAACCGCCTGGTAGAGCGGTCCCGCATCAACCGCCCTGAGCTCAACGTCGTAGCCGGCTTCCTCGAAGACGAGTTTTAAGACATTTGTGCTGGCGATTTCAGAGTCCCAGAGCACATAGCCGATCGAGACAGTACCTTTTGGTTCCTCGGGTCCGTTCTGCGCCCCCTCGTCTGCACATCCGGCGACGAATATGCAGGCGATGCACAATACTCCGATTATAACAAGTGTTTTCGATTTTTTACCACACACTCACATCCAATGCGCCATTTTTTGCCGAAAGGTAAAAAAGGCCTGAATAGGGGCCATTTCTCGTTATGTGGCTGACTCTATAAAAGTGTATGGGTCCTCACGGGCCCGACTGGACGATATTCTGGGTAATGCGGTCGAGCACGATGGCGATGATGACGATCGCCAGTCCTGCTTCGAACCCGCCCCCGATATCGACCCGCTGGATCCCTTTCAGGACGTTTAAGCCGAGCCCCCCGGCCCCGATCATCGAGGCGATAACCGTCATGGAGAGGGCGAGCATGATGCACTGGTTCACGCCGGCCATAATGGTGGGCAGTGCGACCGGGAGTTGCACCTTGATCAGCTTCTGGTTGCTGGTTGCGCCGAAGGCATCCGAGACCTCGATGAGCTCTTTGGGTATCTGGCGGATGCCGAGATTGGTGAGGCGTATGGCCGGCGGCATGGCGAAAATCACGGTCGCGATCATGCCAGGAACGTTGCCGAGCCCGAAGAAGATCACGGCCGGGATGAGGTAGACGAACGAGGGCATGGTCTGCATGAAGTCGAGGATCGGCCTGATCACTGCATCGATGAGATCATGGCGTGCGGCAAGGATGCCCAGCGGTATCGCGATGATCAGGGTGACGATGGCAGACGAGATCACCAGTGCCAGTGTCTGCATTGCCGCTGGCCACAACCGCATGTTCCAGATGAGAAGGAGGCCCAGACCCACGATCACGGCAATCTTCCAGTCTCTCCTCGTCACCAGCCAGACGACGGCCGAGAGGATGAGGATCAGGACGAGCGGCGGGATGAGAAGCAGGATGTCCTGGAATCCGCTCACCAGAAAGTCGAGCAGCGCACTGATGAGGTCAAGAAGCCACCCGAAATAGTCATCGATCCAGTCAACAAGCCCCTCGACCATATCGCCGATGGGTAGCTTGGGAACGATTGATGTCGGGATCACAGGGCATCGACCTCCATACGGGCGAGCGCGGCGAGCACCGACCCGCGCACGATGATCCCCCTCATCCTGCCGCTCTCGTCGACCACTGCCACGGGATACTGCGCTTCGGCTATCATGGGGATGATCTCGGCGACGGGCGTTTCAGGAGGCACCGTCGTCACGTCGGTGATGAGGATGTCCAGGAGGGATTTGTTCGTTTTTTTGGCCTCAATGGCGTCGTCCACTGTCACAAGGCCGCGGAACTGGCGGTGTCTGGCGACCACGAACACGCTTGAAATGCCATATTCTTTCATCAGGCGCAGGGCGTTGGTGGGGCCGGAATCGAGGGAAAGCAGGGGTTCGGGACGTTTCATGACATCGCGGGCTGTCAGCACCTTTGCCATATCCACGTCCTCGACGAATTTTTCCACGTACCTGGTGCTCGGCCGGGTGAGGATTTCCTCCGCGGTGCCCACCTGGACGATCTCGCCGTCTTTCATGAGCGCGATCCGGTCTCCCAGTTTGAGCGCTTCATCGAGGTCATGGCTCACGAAGATGATCGTCTTGCTCACCCGTTCCTGAAGGTCGAGCAGTTCGTCCTACATGTCGCGGCGGATAAGGGGGTCGAGTGCGCTGAACGCCTCGTCCATCAGCAGGATGTCCGCATCGCTGGCAAGCGCTCTCGCAAGCCCGACCCGTTGCTGCATCCCTCCCGAGAGCTGTGGCGGTTTGCTGTCCTCGTAGCCGTCGAGCCCCACAAGCCTGATCGCATCGCGAGCCTTGCCGTAGCGTTCTTCAGCCGGCATTCCCTGTATTTCCAGCCCGAAGGCGACATTGTCGAGGATGCTCCGGTGGGGCAGGAGGGCGAAGCTCTGGAATATCATCCCCAGTTTTTTCCGGCGGAGTTCCCGCAGTTCCTCCTGGTCCATCCCGAGAATATCCTCGTCGTCGATGGTGATCGAGCCTCTCGTCGGTTCGATGAGGCGGTTGATGCACCGGAGCAGGGTTGATTTCCCGCACCCCGACAGCCCCATCAGGACGAAGATATCCCCGTCATAGACCTCGAAGGAGACATTGTTGAGGGCGACGTTCTGCCTTGTTTTCTCAAGTATATCCTGTTTGTGTTCGCCTTTATCAAGTAGTTCCAGCGCGAGCATTGGCTTTGGACCAAAGACCTTTGTCAGGTTTTCAACCCGAACTTTCACCCTCTTCTCCATGTCCTCTGGATCTTGCATTAAATAACCTCATAAATATAAAATAATCGTTCTACTCTAAGGTTTCATTTTTATGAG
>DSDF01000038.1 GCA_011048835.1 Methanoculleus sp.
GCAGGATCATGTCCGCCGCCTCCTTCGCCACCTCCGTCCCCTTGATCCCCATCGATATCCCGATATCGGATTTCCGCAGCGCAGGCGCGTCGTTCACCCCGTCGCCGGTCATGGCCACCACCTCGCCGGCGTTCTGCAGGAGCGTGGCGATCCGCAGCTTCTGCTCGGACCGCATGCGCGCGAAGAGCACGTTCTTTGCCGAAAGAAGCTCCTGCAGCGCTTCATCAGACATTTTCCGCGTATCGTCGCCGGTGAGCACCATGTCCACGGCAAGCCCGATCGTCCGTGCGACCGCCTCTGCGGTGAGGGGGTTGTCCCCGGTGAGCATGAGCACGCGGATGCCCGCTGCGTGGCATTTTTTCACCGCATCGCGGACCTCCGCCCTCGGAAGGTCCATGATGGCAATGAGGCCCAGCATGGTCAGGCCGCGTTCTGCGTCCTCCGACCCGCAGGCGACCGCGAGGACGCGATAGGCCTGCCGCTCGAACACTTCTGCCCGTGCCACGAACGCCTGCTTCTCCTTCTCGCCGAAGGGGTTGATGGATCCCGTTTCATCGATAGAATAGTCCGAGAGCGGGACCAGCACTTCCACCGCCCCTTTTGAAAAAATGAAGGTTTTTCCGTCTTTCTCGTAGACGGTGGACATCATTTTGCGTTCGCTGGAGAACGGGAACTCCCTGTATTTGGCATAGCCGCTCGTGTCGATGCCCGCTTTCCGCGCCGCCGCGATGATGGCGAGCTCCGTCGGATCGCCGAATACCTGGTGGTCGCGGATGGCGGCGCGGCAGTTCGCCATGCCTGCGGTGAGGAAAAAACGCAGCCTCTCCCGTGATGTTGGGTTCTCGTTTTGGATGGTGAATTCCCCGCTCTGGAAGTATCCCTCGCCGGACACGGTGATCTCCTCCCCGCTCGTAAGATAGATCTTCTTGAGGGTCATTTCGTTGCGGGTGATCGTCCCCGTCTTGTCGGTGCAGATGACGGTAGCGCTGCCGAGGGTCTGGACCGAATCCAGATTCTTGATCAGGGCGTTTCTTCGGGCCATATTGCGGCTTGCAAGGGAGAGCGAGAGGGTGATGGTGGGCAGCAATCCTTCGGGCACGTTTGCCACGATCAGGGAGAGCGCGAAAATCGCCGCGACGAGGAACCCCTCGCCCGCGAAATACCCCAGCACGAAGAATACCGCCCCCATCAGGAGCGCGGCAACGGTGAGGACGCGCGTGATGCGGATGATCTCCTTCTGCATGGGCGTGAGCCGTTTTTCCACCTCCCGGGTGAGCGACGCGATCTTCCCGAACTCCGTGTTCGCTCCCGTGGCGTCCACCACCGCCCTTCCGTTGCCCGACGTGACCGTGGTGCCCGCGAAGACGACGTTGCGTGCATCGAGGATGGACTCGCTCGTATCCGGCGCATCGACGCGCCGGGTCGGGCGGGCTTCGCCGGTGAGAGTGGCATTATTCACGTAGAGCGAATTTGCCTCAATCACCACCGCGTCCGCGGCAATCCGGTCCCCTTCTTCGATGATGAGAATATCGCCCGGGACGACGGTTCTGGCGTCCACCTCCCTGATCTCTCCGGCCCGCTGCACCTCGACCAGCGCGGGGATCAGCTTGAGAAGGGCCTCCACCGTTTTATCCGCTTTATACTCCTGCCAGAATGCAAACGTGGCGTTGACGACGACCGCGCCGAGGATAGCGAACCCGAGGATATCATATCCCTCCCCCGGCGAGTAATACTCCGCAACAAACGAGAGCACTGCGGCCACTTCGAGGAGGACCGCGAAAAACTGGGCGTACTGCCGCACATACTCCCGGACGTAATTTTTCTTCCTCCGCTTCTCTATCTCGTTCGGGCCGGCCTCCGCCAGCCGCTGCGCCGCCTCCGCCTCCCCGAGGCCTGATTCGGATGTGTTGAGACGGGAAAGGATCTCCTCTTTCGGGAGCGAATACAGGTTCATGCGATCCCGGGCACCAGAGAGATGTACACCACTCAATTGATAGTTAAAGGTATCGTGGCGGCGGCACGGGGCGGGGGAATGTTTAATGCGCCTCTGCCCCATCCTGTCGATGAGCTATGGTGTCGACAATTCTCGCCGCATTCGATGGATCGGAACCTTCAGGCCGCGCCCTGAAATGCGCCCTCGAGATCGGCAAAGCGCTGGGAGCGGAGATCCACACGATATATGTCTTTAAGCCCGGTGATTTCCCTGCCATCCCATCGAACGTCACGCGCCTTGGCCGTGACGATCCCGCACTGGAGTCGTTCGGCCGCACCATCAGGGAGGAGGGTGCGAAAATCGAAAAACGGATCGCCGACATTGCCGCCGCATATTCCGCGCCGGTGCGCACCCATAAGACGATCGGCGATCCCCGGGAAGAGATTCTGCGGTTTGCAGCGATTGTCGACGCAGATATCATCGTCATGGGCTCCCGGGGTATGGGCAAGATCCGCCAGCTGCTGCTCGGGAGCGTCAGTTCCTACGTGGCGGAGCACAGCACGGTCCCGACCCTGCTGGTCCCGTGAATATCAGTATTTGAGGAGCTGTGCGTTCACGGCGACGATGATCGTGGACAGGGACATCAGAAACGCCCCCACCGCAGGCGAGAGCAGGATCCCCGCGCCGTAGAGCACGCCCGCGGCCAGCGGGATTGCCACCGCGTTGTACCCGGTCGCCCAGAGCAGGTTCTGCACCATCTTCCGGTAGGTCGCCCTCCCCAGCCCGATCACCGAGGCAACGTCGGCGGGGTTGTTCTTCACGAGGATGATGTCGGCCGCCTCGAGCGCCACGTCGGTTCCCGCCCCGATGGCGATCCCTACATCCGCCTGCGCCAGCGCAGGAGCATCGTTCACCCCGTCGCCCACCATGGCCACCAGAAAGCCCCGCGACTGGATCTCTTTGATCTTTTCCGCCTTCTCCTGGGGGAGCACCTCGGCGAAGACCTCGTACAGCCCGAGCTCGTCCGCGACCCACGCCGCCACCTCCTGCTTGTCGCCGGTGAGCATCATGCAGCGGATCCCGTGCTCCTTCAGGGTGGCGATCGCCTCTTGCGATTCCTCGCGTATCACGTCGGCGAGGGCTATCGCCCCGCAGACCTCCCTGCCGAGGATCACGTAGACCACCGTCTTGCCCTGCGACGAGAGACGGGCGATCTGCCCGTCCCCCGCATCGAGCCCCTGCTCCCGGAGGTAGCCCGGGCTCACCACGAGCGCCTCCTCGCCCTCGATCGTCCCCCGCACCCCTTTGCCGGGGATCGACGCGAAGTCCTCGACCGGGAGAGGGTCGGCAACGGCCTTTGCGATGGCCTTCGCGATCGGGTGCTCCGAGAACCGCTCCAGCGATCCCGCGACCCTGAGCAACCGGTCCTCGCCGCACTCGCCCGCCAGTTGCACCGTTTCCGTCACACCGAACTGCCCCTCGGTCAGGGTTCCGGTCTTGTCGAAGACCACCGCCCGGAGGTTGCGGGCGTTCTCGAACGCGGTGCGGTTGCGGATCAAAAATCCCTGCCGGGCGGCGAGCGCGGTCGACACCGTGACGACGAGCGGGATGGCGAGGCCAAGCGCATGGGGGCAGGTGATGACCATCACCGTCACGCTGCGCTCCAGTGCGAAGGCAAACGCGCTTCCGGCCAGCGCATACCATGCGACGAGGGTGATCGCTCCGGCGCTGAGGGCGATGATGGTGAGCCAGAAGGCGGCCCGGTCCGCCAGGTTCTGGGTCTGCGATTTCGCCGCCTGCGCCTCGTTCACGAGCTCGATCACCTGCGAGATAAACGAGTCTTTCCCGGTCTTTTGCACCTCCACGGTGAGCGACCCTTCCCCGTTCAGGGATCCGCCGATCACCTCGTCTGCCGGTTCCCGCTCAACCGGGCGCGACTCGCCGGTGACCATCGACTCGTCCACCGATGAGGCGCCGTCCACGACCACGCCATCGGCGGGGATCCGCTCGCCGGGTTTGACGACCACGCGATCGCCGCTTTTGATATCCTCGAGCGGGACGTCGCCGAGATCGCCGCCCGGCATTACCTTGTGGGCGACGGAGGGCATCAGGTGTGCCAGCTCCTCCAGCGCTCTCGAAGCCCCCATGACCGACCGCATCTCCATCCAGTGCCCGAACAGCATCACGTCGATCAGGGTGGCGAGCTCCCAGTAGAAGATCATGCCCGAGATCCCGAACAATGCGAAGACCACGACGGTCGAGTACGCGTAGGCGTTGATGATGGCAACGCCGATCAGGGTCATCATGCCGGGCCGGCGCGCCTTCAGCTCGTCGTAAAGCCCCCGGTAAAACGGGTACCCGCCGTAGAAGAACACGACCGACGAGAGGAGAAACAGCAGGACGAGATCGCCGGGAAACCGGAGGGTATCCCCGAACCCCGCCCACTCCTGGAGCATGGGCGAGAGGATCAGGATGGGGATGGTCAGGACAAGGGAGACGAGAAGGCGCCGCTTGAAATCCGCGATCATCATCTCGTGGTGGGACGCGTGCCCGCCCGCGTGGTGCCCGCCAGTATCGTCCATATCAACACCGCCTCCTCACCCGGCAGGATCCGTGCACCGACCGCCCGCCACCGTGCGCTATCATCCTTCCCCTCTCTCGCCTCGACCGGAGTTCTGCGCCAGACCCAAGACGTTCAGGGCGAAACCGTGATCCCGCGAATGCCCGCGCCTGTCACTCCCCCACCAGCATGATGTCGCATTGGGGACATCTCAGGCTCCGGCAGGGCATTGCGGCGGTTTTCTGCACGGTATACCCGCACTGGGGGCAGACGCATCGCATCGGCGGGATCCCGCGCCGCCTTCTTCCTTCTCCATAACGAATACGCACGATCGTTCACCGCCGGAGTATTCCTCCTCTACGGCATAAGTGTTTGTGCGGGGGGCACCGGGAGCCTTGCAGGATGGTGCACGTCGCCCCACCGGGTTGCCTGCCCTGCCGCATCGCGGTGCACCAACGCATAAATACGACGCGGTTTACTCCTGATGCAGGAGAGTGCCGCCATGAAATTTTCCACGCTCGTCTCGTTCTTCGAACGCCTCGAAGAGACAGCGTCGCAGAATGAAATGACGGAGATCCTCGCAGAACTCTTCGGGAAAGCGTCTGAGAGCGATATCGATATCGTCTGCTATTTCACGCTCGGAACTATTGCGCCCGGATACGCCAAGGTGGACCTGGGCCTCGGCGAAAAAACGGTGATCGCCGCCCTCGCACGTGCGTCGGGGCGTGACGAAGAGGCGATCTCCCGGTGGGTGCGGGACAGGGGAACCCTGAGCGCCCTGGCCGCGGATATCGAGATCCCGTGGAAGGAAGAGTACCGGGACTCTATCGCCGTGGAAAACGGGCTTCGCGTGGAGGACGTCCACGATGCCCTCATGCGGATCGCGACCGCCTCCGGGTCGGGTTCCATGAAGAAAAAAAAGGCCGTCCTCGGCGCCTTGCTGGCAGCGGCGGATGAGAAGGAGCGCTATTATATCACGCGGCTTGCCACCGGAACCATGCGGCTCGGTGCGGGGGAACGGACCCTCCTCGACGGCATGTCGCACGCGGTATCCGGCTCAAAGGAGCATAGACCCGTGCTTGAGCATGCCTACTACACCTGCTCTGATATCGGCCACGTGGCGAACATCCTCAAACGGAGCGGGATTTCCGGCGTCAAACGGATCCGGGTTTCCCTGAATCGGCCCATCCGTCCCATGCTCACCCAGCGCGTGGGGGAGCTTGCGGAGATCGTGGGAAAGATCTCCTCGGAACGTATTGCGGCGGAGGAGAAGTATGACGGCGAGCGGATCGAGGCGCACAAAGACGGCGACGCGGTCCGCCTCTTCTCCCGGCGGCTCACCGATATCACCGGCCAGTTTCCCGACGTGGTCGAAGCGGTGCGATCCGGCATTGCCGCGACGACTGCCATCCTCGACGGCGAGGTGGTTGCCTACAATGCCGGGGGCGGGACCTATCAGCCGTTCCAGCAGCTGATGCACCGGCGGAGAAAGTACCACGTGAAGGAGTATGCGGAGACGGTTCCGGTTCGGTACATGGTATTCGACCTCCTCTACCTGGACGGCAATTCGAAGATGTGCTTCTCCTACCCTGAGCGGCGGGCACACCTCAAGGAGATCCTGACCCCCTCTGAACTCCTGACCCTGTCGGGGATGAAGGTCTGCACCTCGGCCGAGGAGATCCGTGATGCCTTCTTGTCAAACCTGAAGAGAGGACTGGAGGGTGTTATCTGCAAATCCTGTGCGACCGATTCAATGTATGAGCCGGGCAACCGGTCCTGGCAGTGGATCAAGTGGAAGAAGGAGTACGAGAACGGACTCACCGATACGCTCGACCTCGTGATCATCGGTGCTACGGCAGGGAAGGGGAGGCGGAGCGGCGGTTTCGGCTCGGTGCTCTGCGCCGCCTACAACGAGGAGGAGGATGTATTCCAGACGGTCTGCGGCGTGGGTACGGGATTCTCGGACGAAGAACTGGAAGGGCTCCCCGAGAAGCTGGAGCCACATACACTCGACAGAAAGCCCTCACGATGCCAGGTGCGGAACCGCACTGAGCCGGAATTCTGGTTCTCGCCGGAGTATGTGGTTGAGGTGCTCGGATCGGAGATCACGAAGAGCCCCGCCCATACCTGCAACTGGGACGAAGGGGAAAAGCGGGGACTCGCCCTCCGGTTCCCCCGCTTCATTCGGTGGAGGCCGGAAAAGAGCCCCGAACAGGCGACCACCGCAGAGGAGATCGCCCGGATGTACCGCCAGCAGGGGAACAGGGAGACACGATGGCCGAGAAGAAGGTGAGCAACGCGGAAATCGCCAGTACCCTGTTCGAGATCGCGGATCTCCTCGAGCTCAAGGGAGTGGCATTCAAACCCCGCGCCTACCGCAGCGCGGCACAGACCATCGAGGCTCTCGGCGAGGACATCACCGACATCGCCGAACGGGGCGAACTCGAGGAGATCGCCGGGGTGGGGGAGAGCATCGCCGGGAAGATACGGACGGTGATCGATCAGGGAAACCTCCCCTATCTTGACAGGCTCCGGGAGGACATGCCGGAGGGCGTGCGCGAATTGATGGAGCTCGAGGGGATCGGCCCCAAAAAGGCGCTCTTTCTCCACAGAAAACTGGGAATTTCCGGCATCGATGATCTTGAGGTTGCGGCGAAGAAGGAGAAGGTGCGGGAACTTGAGGGGTTCGCAACGACGTCGGAGCAGCATATTCTGGATGCCATCGAGGTCTGGAAAGAGCGCCACGAACGTTTCCTGCTCGGGTACATCCTCCATGATGCGGAAGCGATCGAGCGCAAACTCAGAGAGCACGACGCGGTGAAAAAAGCATGTCTCGCCGGTTCCATTCGCCGGCGCAGGGAGACGGTGGGGGATGCCGACATCCTCGTCGCCACCGACGAGCCGGAGACGGTCTCGCACTTTTTCTGCTCCCTGCCCGAGGCCAGACGGGTGGTGATGGAGGGGCCGAAACGGTGCACCATTGTGGTGGCGCGGAATCTCCACGTGGACCTGCGGGTGATCGAGGAGGAGCAGTTCGGGGCTGCCCTCCAGTATTTCACCGGTTCAAAGGCGCACAACATCACGCTGCGAAAACGCGCCCTCGACCATGACTGGAAACTGAGCGAGTACGGGCTTGCGACGCGGGATGGAGGCGACATCGTTGCCCGCGAGCACGAGGAGGAGATCTACGAGGCGCTCGGTCTCGCCTTCATCCCCCCCGAGCTGCGGGAAAACCGCGGGGAGATCGAGGCGGCGGAGGAGGGAACCCTGCCTGCTCTCATCGAATACGGGGATCTGTGGGGGGACCTGCACGCTCATACAAAATGGAGCGACGGGGCTCATTCTGTCCGGGAGATGGCGGAGGCCGCACGCGATCGAGGATGGGAATACCTCATCATCAGCGACCATTCGGGAGGGCTCGCCATCGCCCACGGCCTCTCCGAAGGTGACATCAGAACGCAGGGAAAAGAGATCGAGAAGGTGAACCGTGAGCTCGAGGACATCACGGTGCTCCAGGGGATCGAGGCGAATGTCGATAAGGACGGCACTATAGACGTGAAAAAATCCATCCTTCGCGATCTCGACTTTGTGGTCGGGAGCGTACACTCAGGGTTCAAAATGACGGAGAAGGAGATGACCGAACGGGTGGTCACCGCCATCCACCAGGATCACCTGAACATGATCGGACACCCCACCGGCCGCCTCATCCAGAAACGGGAACCTTATGCGCTTGATCTGGATGCGGTCTTCGAAGAGGCGGCATCCGTAGGCGTCCTGCTGGAGATCAACGCCTTTCCCACCCGTCTCGACCTCTCCGATATCCACTGCCGCAGGGCCCATGACGCCGGGGTCATGCTCGGGATCAGCACCGACGCGCACGACACCGACCATCTCCGGTTCCTTGACCTCGGGGTGGCGGTGGCCCGGCGGGGGTGGCTGGAGGCTGGCGACGTGATCAACACCCGCTCCCTCGACGAGCTGCGGGCGTGGCTGAAGCAATGAGAGTGGCGATCGTTGCTCTCTTTGCTTATTCGAGTGTTTTGTACCACACGTTCATGCTCTCGAACGCGCCGCAGATATTGGTGTTGTTGCGCAGGGTTCCCCCGAACGCGTAGCCTGCGCGGGCGAAGGTGATATTGATGGGGTACAGTGCCGCCCGGGCGATGGTGTAAGCCGTGTGCATGCCCTTATTTCGCATGTCTTCCTCCATTGCCGCAAGCAGGGCCGAACACAGGCCCATGCCCCGGTAGGATGGGTGCGTGGCAAAATCGGTCATTTCCACGTTCTGCCCATCCCGGTCGATCTCCGCCGACGAAGCGGCGACGATGCGCCCTTCACGGACGGCGCAGTAGTAGCGGATATGCGACTGCATCGTCTCGCCGATGTAGCCGGGATCGTGGATGGGAAACGGGTAGGTTGCAAAGACCGCATCGTACAGCGCCGCCAGGGCCTCCGCATCCGCAAGGTCGGCGGGCCGGATGGCGAACCCGGTAGGGAGCGCACAGGGCCGGGACGCTTTGCCGCGTGCGAGGGCGGTGGCGAGTACATCTTCGATGATGTCCGCATCGGCGAGAACTTTCCGTTCCGGGTCGAGGTACTTTGCATACAAGTAGCCGTCCTCCCTGCCATTGTAAAACCCGGGCACGAACGCCTCCATCTCGTACCCCCGCTCAAGAAACGCATCGCTCGCCGATGCGGGCACTTTTGCGAAGATCTTGGAATACCCGTGCTCACGTGCCAGCGCCTCCGCCTGTTCGAGGGTGAACTGCACGATCCCCGGCCCCAGTTTCATCAGGTAGACCCGGTCGTTCAGCGGCCCGTGCTGGATGACGGTTCCCTCGCGGGCGATGATCGTATCAGTCGTCATTCCTGCGATCGATCCTGTCGGTATCGTGCGGCACCAGCGTGATCGTCTCGTCGTAATCGGAGAGCAGTTTCTCGATGCCCACCGCTTTGGACTCGTCCGCATCGTCCAGTTTGAGCTGCAGCGAGCAATCCTCGCAGTTGCGGTCGCAGTAGACCGCCTGGTAGCAGTCCGGCTCCCGGTAGGTGGAGATCACGCCCTCGTAGTTCCTGAGCACCACCTTGTTCGTCGACCACGAGATGAGGTAATTGGGCATGATGGGGATTTTCCCCGCGCCTCCCGGTGCGTCGATGACGTAGGTGGGGACAGCAAACCCGCTGGTATGCCCGATGAGGCTCTCGATAATCTCGATGCCCTTGCCCACCGGCGTCCGGAAATGGGCGAGGCCTTCGGAGAGGTCGCACTGGTACATGTAGTACGGCCGCACCCGGTTCCGGACCAGTTTGTGCACCAGGCTCCTCATGATCCGGGGGCAGTCGTTCACCCCGGCGAGGAGAACTGTCTGGTTGCCCAACGGGATGCCTGCGTCGGCAAGCCGCGCCAGCGCCCGCTTCGACGAGGTGGTGATCTCCCGGGGGTGATTGAAGTGGGTGTTGATCCAGAGGGGATGGTGGCGGGCGAGCATTGCCGCCAGTTCGTCGGTGATCCGGTAGGGGAGGACGACCGGGGTCCTGGTCCCGATGCGTATCACCTCCACGTGGGGAATGGCCTGCAGCTCGGTGAGGATCCAGTCGAGGCGGTCGTCGGGGAGCATGAGCGGGTCGCCCCCCGATAAGAGGACGTCGCGGATACGGGGGTGGTCCGCGATGTACGCGATCCCTTCACGAATCTCCTGATCGCCGGGGATCGAGTCGACATCCCCGACTTTCCGTTTCCTGGTGCAGTGCCGGCAGTACATGGCGCAGACGTTGCTGACCAGGAAGAGCACGCGGTCCGGGTAACGGTGCGTGATGCAGGCCGCGGGGCTGTCGGTATCCTCGGCGAGTGGGTCTGCCATGTCATAGCTCTCCACGATGAGCTCTTTTTCCGAGGGGAACGCCTGCATGAAGACCGGGTCGTTTTCATAGTCGTCGGCCTGGATCAGCGAGAGATAGTACGGGGTGATCCGGAGCGGGAACCGCTTCACGGTCTCCTCCAGGTGCTTCCTCTTCTCCTCGGGAAATTCGATTCCGAGCAACCGCTCAACGGTGTCGATGTCCTGGATGGTGTGGCGGATATGCCACCGCCAGTCTTCCCACTGGGAGATCTCTGACCCCCGTTCGATCTTTTCTGCAATCTCTTGCTGGGTGGTTGAATAAATGGGCATCGGGAACAATCCTTTGCGGGTACAGTACCGAGCTCACTCTATTTATGCGTTCGGGAAAAACGAATAATTCTGGCTCAATTGGCAAAAATAATTTTATTTTGGCCGATTTACTCTCTCCTGCGCGGAATGCCCGCATGGCATGCACAATACGTTCTGATCCGGGAATCTTGCTGAATCTGGTCACGAATGAGGGTTTTCTGCCATAAGCTCGATGTATAATGTTCCTGTTCGCGGGAGATCACGTCACCCCCCACCATCCCCGGGAATGCGAAGAGATGCCCTGAAACGAGTGCAGGAAGGGAAAAAGGATTATATGTACGTATCTGAACAGTGCAGTCGTTGGTTGTGTACCGGGTACGGAAGGACCGTGGGGTGTGAGGAATCGTGAGGGTATGGCTGACCGTTCTTCTCGTTGTCGCCCTTGCTGCTGCTGCTCAAGCCCACGTGCCGCTCTCGGGCGGGAGAAATGATCTCCTCGGGCATGCGTTCGCCGTGGACGATCCGACCAAATCATGGGTCGTCTACGACCGCCTCGATGCGGGGGGGACGGCGAAGTACTACCGGTTCGGGATGCACCAGGGCGAAGAGCTCCGGCTCAGCGTCTTCACCCCGGAAGAATGCGCGTTCGCGCCCGGCATGGTGGTGATGGGCCCGGGGATCGAGTCATCTGGAACGGTGCCGCCCTATGTCGAGGTGCCGGAGGGCGCGGGTGCGGCGGTGATCCCCGGACAGGCCCCGGAAGAGGCCGAGTTCGAGCCCTTCACCCCCGCGGCCATCTATCCGGGGGCCACATACTCTGTCGTGGTCCCTGCCGCCGGGACCTATTATGTCGCGGTCTTCGAGGCTGACGAGGGAAGTGCATTCGGGCTGGTGGTCGGGTTCCGAGAGGCGTTTACCCCGACCGAGTTTCTGCTCGTCCCCGTGGCCGTACTAGGCATCCACCAGTGGGAAGGCCAGTCGCTCGCTTTCATCCTCGCCCCGATGACCCTCACCCTCATCGTCGGATCCGGGCTGCTCGCCATCGGGCTGCGAAGCAAGACGATCGCCCTTGAGGGCCTCTTCGGCTGGCTTGCCATCGGTGCGGGCCTCCTCTATCTCGGGACAGGCCTGATGCTGCTCCTCCAGACTGCAGTCGCCCTCGAAACGACCGGTCTGGATCCAGCGGCCGTGCTTCCTTTCCTGTATGTGCTTATTGCGGCCATCCTGGGAACGTTCGCCATCAGGACAGGGCTTGCCCGGAACGGGCGCGCCTCCCTGAGCGGCGGCGTGCTCATGGGCGTCATCGGCCTCCTCGGCCTTTTCACGTGGTCCGGACTTCTCCTTGGCCCGGTGCTGGCGCTCGTCGCCGGTGTGCTGGGAATTGGGCGGGGCGGGGAGTAAAAAACGAGGTGGAGGTTATCTCTTTCCTCGAGTTATCCCCCGCCATGCGGAGAAGAGCAGCGAGGCCAGTATCACGCCGATGCTCAGCGGTGTGGTGGCTGCCGGCGTGGGGGGCTGGTCCGGCACGCGGGTCGCGCCTGTCAGCTGGCTGACCGTGACGCGTTTGGAGGCGGCGACCAGCGATCCGTCGACATAGACAGCGGTCGGCTGCAGGGCAAAGTCATGCACCTGCGCGGTCTCCCCGGCGTAGCGGATGCGGTACGCAAGCGCCAGGGTCTGCCCGGCCGGCAGGGAGGGGATGCTCTTCTCCCAGATAAGGCGCGGTTCGCTGCCGTTTCCAGCCATCACATGGAACTCGCCCTCCGGGCTGACAGCCTCAAAGTCCGACGTGGGGAAGGTATCCCGCAGGAGAATGTTCTGCACCGCCGCACCGCCCCGGTTGGCGAGGGTGATTGTTACCGTACACTCCTGGTCTGGCTCCGTGATCGCACCGGGGCGTATCGCTTTTTCAACGGCAAGGTTCACCCCCAGCGTGCTCCATTTTGCCGTGATCGTTGTCGGATAGCAATCCTCCGCACTCCAGTAGTACACGACCCGCCCGTCATTTCCCGTCTCGCCGATGGTGAAGTCCCTGTTCGACGAGATGAGCGAGGGGACCCCCGGCGGGAGCCTCAGGACGACCGCAATGCTCCCCGTTCGTGTTGCGGGGGGTTTCCCGTTGATGAGGAGCGCAGGATCGAGCGAGAGGGTTCTCATCGTGTCCACGCCGGCATCGACGGTATACTCAAACAGCACCTCCTTTGCCAGACCGGGTTCGAGGACGACGGTCTGTGGTGATCCCTGTCCTTCGCCGGGCTGCAGGCTCACCTGCTCACGGCTCCCGCCCCGGTTGACGAGCATGTAGGAGATTGCCACGTCCGCCTTCTGTCCGATATCCACGTCCGCCCGAATTGCATCCACGATCACGTTCCCCTCGTAGAAGAGGGTGCTTGCGGCAGCGCCCTGGCAGAGGAGCACCGCGCACAGCATCAGCCCGATCAGCCCTTTCATTGTCCTCACCTTCGTCATGGGCACACCCCCGGATGGTAGGTCTCTTCACCCGACCATCTGGCCGGGCAGGTCTCGCCGTCGACATAATTCCCGGTGTACCTGCTCGGACTGATCTTATCGCACCCTCCCGGGCCGGCAATGTTGTCTTTCCAGTCCGCACACCAGTACTCCCCGATGCGGTCGTTCCAGATGCTGTGCGGCACGTGGGCCGACCACCGGTTGTCAAAGTAGTGGCCGAGCGGCCCGTAGTCCATGATGCGCCACTTGTTCCGGTAGTTGACAAGATTGAACGTATGCCCGCCCCCCCAGTAGCCTTCGAAGTAGTCGGCGAGATAGGCACAGTACGAGGAGACGCCGAGCTTGCGCATGAGGGCATGGCGGAGGATGGCGTGATCTTCGCAGTCGCCACAGTAGTCCATCGAGCACCTGCTGTGGCTGTCCTCGATGGTCCAGCGGGCGCTCTGGATGTTCGGGGCGCCGGAGCCCCAGAGATCGTCGTAGACGTACTCCATATGCTGGTCGACATAGTAGCCGACCGCCTCCATCATCGCATCGCTGCTCATCTCCAGGTCGGCGGCCGTCACCGTGGAGTAGTCCGTCAGAATGCAGACCGTGGGCAGGCCTCCCCGGCAGGCATCGTCACGGAGGCAGTCGGCATACTCCATCAGGGCCTCTGAGGCCGCCCGTTCCACTGCTGAATTCCTCAGGGAGAACCGGTCCGATTCTGGCCCTGAGCCGAATGCCGCATCCGCACAGCAGTCGGTACAGGACGCGGGGCACACGCCGCCGCAATCGATGGCCGCCTCGTCCTGGTTCTGCAGCCCGTCGGCGCAGGTCGCAGTGCAGGCACCGCCGGTGCACCCTCCAAGGCAGGTGATCTCGATCGAATAGACATCGCAGGTCCCCTCGCCGGGCCGGAGGAAATACTCCCGGAGGGTGGTGCTGTCGATGCAGGTGTCCTCGAATCCCGCTGCATTGCCGCGGCGGTAGTAGTCAACTCCCCCGTCGGTATCCTCACAGAGGATGCAGGCGCCGAGGGAGCATCCGTGTGGGCAGGGGTACACCTCGATCATGACCCGGAAGCCGCTCGCCTCGTCCCACCCGCAATAGTGCTCGGCCACGCTCCCGGAGGTGCAGTAATCGTGGTAGCCGTCAACGCTTCCCGCGGTATAGTAGTCCCGTCCCCCGTCGGTGTCGGGGCAGATGCATGCGCCCTCGCGGCAGCCGTACGGGCAGGTGACCTCCACAATTTCCGCGCCGTCATCGCCGCAGATGTACTCCACCAGCGTCGTTGGCGACGAGCAGTAGTCCTCCGGACCGGGTACCGAGGTGCTCCGGGCGCTTCTCCCCGTGCTCGGGGGGACGCCGGGAGCAGGGGAGATCCAGCCATGTCCGGTCTCTATCTCAAACAGCTCGGTGGCGATCTGCCCCCGCAGGAAGTAGTTGCGGCCGCCATCTGAATCAAAGCATCCGCAGCCGTCCGATCCGACCCGGTCATAGAAATCCTGCCAGTAGAAGATATCGCCGAAGAGGACGTCCCACCGGGATACCCGGGTGGAGCAGGGGGCGAAGATCCGGTCGCAGCAGTAGCGCTCGCTGTCGTAGATGAGCCTGCCGTCGACCGAGCAGGCATCGCAGGCATCCCCGATGCCGTCCCCGTCGTAATCATTCTGGTCCGGGTTGCCGATACCGACGCAGTTGTCCCAGAGATCGGGAACCCCGTCGCCATCGTCATCCCGCAGGTAGGCCTGGAGGCGATCTGCCGCGGCAGGGGGAACCGATCCGGTCTCCCGGAAATTGCCGAACCGGTCCACGGCGATCGCACCGAATACCGGTTCTTGCTCAAGGGGGGGCGAGATGAAATCGCATGCATCATCATAGCAGACCCGTGCTCGTTCTCCGTTCATCCAGATCTCGATGAAGGCAATGCCGCTCGAATCCTGCGCCTTCACGCTGTACTGGACCCGCCCGTCGGGCGAGAGCCCCAAGGGGGACGCGACGACCCCGAGGGTGGGAGGATCATATTCACGCTTCGGGGGAGCCGGGGTTGGCGTTTCGGTCGGGATCGCCGTCGGGGTTGCGGTTGGTGTCGGAGATGCCGTTGCCGCCTGTGTCGGTGTCGGCATCGGCGTTTGCGTGGTGGCGGGCAGCTGCTCGTAGCAGTACATGGGCTTCTGGTACTGGTCGTATGCGCAGACCATCTCCTTCCCGCCGCAGACGTCGAAGCCGAACTGATTCGCTTCGTCCGGGCTGAGGCAGACGCAGTTTTCGGGGCACTGCCCGGGTGGGGGTGTCGGCGTCGGTGTGGGCGTCGGAGGCGGCTGGTAGCAGTAGAGCGGGTTCTGCGTCTTATCGTAGCCGCAGAGGATCAATTTTACGCCGCACGGCAGGTAGCCCATTTTTTGTGCCTGTGCCTCGGATAGGCACGTACATCCCTTTGGACACGTCTCCTCAGCCGCAACGAGGGCTGTCTGGCTGACCATGATCAGGAAGATGCAGAGTGGTATACTGTGGATCCGGTGGATATTGATCACCCTCTCATCGCTCGATGGTAATCAGGGATTGGTATGCGGGTATTTAAGAAGGATGAAATGTTCACGACGGGGTTTTCTGCAATTTAAATCGAGAAGCGTGGGTTTTCTAGTGCGATTTCATCCTGCTGACATGGTTGCTGCCGGTGGGCCCCATCTCACCTGTGCGGGAGAGTGCGGCATCATGGTCCGATCACCGCCGCAGCGGGTGCGAGCGTGGCTGCATGGTTCGAGGGAGGCCTCCTGCCGGTTACTTTCTCCCCTGTGCCTTGAAAAACGTGTGGCAGAAGACCCCGTCGGGCTCGCAGGTGCGGTACAGGTCGCCGATGCCCTGTTCCCGGTCCGTCCGGCTCATCATTCGCCGGCGCACGGCGTCGTCCCCGACGCCTTCGACTACTCGCGGGAAACGTCTGTTTCGTAAACCCATCCACGAGCTCGGGGCGGGACGCATCCACGTACACCATCCGGGGGGAGACGTGGACGTCTCGAAACCCCGCACTCGCGACGAGGGGGGGAAGAGCTCCTTTCCGACCAGGGCATTGCCGCCCATCTCCCGCTGGAGGTCGACGAGGCCGCCGGGGGCGCCGCAGTGGATCGCAACCACCGGAACGATCGATCTCGTCTTTCCCGCCATCTGCGCCCTGCCGTGGGCCGAAGGCGACGAGATCCCCCTCCCATGATCGCCCGCGTCTCCTCACCGCTCGACCTGCGCCAGCTCATCCCCGCGCCCTGCGCCGAAGTCCACCGCGTGGAAGTCTCCCTCACGAGGGATGTCGAGGAAGAATCCGCCGGTGGTATCGATCTGTACCACGGCACGATCGATCGAGCAATCGAGGAGGTGGCCTCCTTTCGTGCGGTCATCCGAAATCACGTGGAAATGGTACCCCGGCACATTGATCCCCTCCACGAACGCCGGTGACCAGAACCCGACAATCGTGCCCTGCATATCGGCATATTCAAAGACGGACTGGTTTTTCACCACTTCAACGAGCGGCGGATAGGGCTTTTCCTGCGCCGGCACGCTCCGGGTGGTCACCGAGGAGAAGACCCCGTCGATGCGTATGGCGTAGAAGAGGTTTGGCGAGGGATAGGTGCTGTCGAGCTGGGTTTGGAGGTCGGTGAGGTTTACCGGTCCTGCGATCTCGCGGGTGATGTCGGGATCGAACCACGTGACCGCCACAAACGGCGTCGTCATGGTATCGGGCACGACGACGACCGCCCCGTCGTATTTCACCTGATAGACGGTCCCGTCCACCACGATCATCTCCCCGTCGAGCGCATCGAGGGTGCCGAGCCCGAGATCGCCATGCTGCTTCACCTCCGCGATGGTATGGCTCCCCTCGTACACGCCCGCGAGGAGTGCGTCGATCGTCGAGACCTGGTACAGGGTCTCTGTGTCGTCATGCGAGGGCACCGTGGAAACGATTGCAACGACGATCAGGGCGGCGAGCAGGATTACTGCCGCAATCGAAACAGAATTCCGGTTCATCGTATCAGGAGATAATAGGATACCGGGATGAAGAACTCATCGGCGGCAGGGCGGATCGAAAAGACGGGGTGCCGCCGGCGGATGCTGGGAAATGGGGTTATGAGGGGAGCTCGCTTACCCGCCGGCCGCACCGGGTGCCGGAGCAAGTGGCGTCCCGTCGCCTGCCGGCACCTGGCGTGCGGGGCCGACAACCGTGGTGCTGGTGTGCAGGACGTCGCCATCGGTGTTCCGCACCTCGATCTCGATCGATATGCGGTCGTCGGGCGATCGGGGCACCTCAAAGACGATTGGGGTGTCTTGGGAGATGCTATCAAACACCGCGTCGGTTCGAGCCTCAACGGTCGTGCCGTTTCGCAGGATCTCGTAGTCCACCACGTATGTGCCGCGTGTATCGCTATAGGGAATGACAGAAAAGACGACCCGGTCGTCGTAGCCTTCCGTGTGCTGGTGGAATGTGGGGGCAGGTGCAGGCTCTTCGGGCGGCCGGTCGGCTGAAAAGCACCCGGCACCGCAGGCGACAGCGAGGACGCTGAGGATGCAGAGAATTGCAGGGGTGGAACCAATTTTGTGCGTCATTGTGAGTTTCTCCGGAGTTTTTGCAGGGCTGTCATGGGGGGTGGCGTGACAGGTGTCGTTGATGCATCTTTCATATACATCAATGTATGACAGCCTGTAGAGGAATTATTCGGCAGAGAGCTACAAAAACATATGTCGTCAGACTTACGACACAATCGTAACCTTTACCTGCCCGCGGGCCCCGCATATCTACGATGGATCTTGGAGCGCTCAGGGAGATCGGTCTCAACGAGGCGGAGATCCGTGTGTATGCAACCCTTATCAGGCACCGGCCGCTGAGCGCCCGGGAGATCGCTGAGAAATCCGGGCTCTACCGCCCGTACGTCTATGATACGCTGGCGAAACTGGTAAAAAAGGGCCTTGTCACACGGGTAAAAGACCCGGCAGTGCACCGCTATCTGGCCGTCCACCCTGACCGCATCGTCACCATCATCGAGGAGCGGCGCAGGCGGGTGCTGGACGCGGTCGACCGGCTCCGTGACAGCTATCTCGCGATGGGTGCGGAGGACTCCGTCCGGATCTTCGAGGGATCCGAGGGGCTCACATCCTTCTACGAAGAGCTCTACGCCTCGATCCGCGACGGGCGCAGCCGCCGTCTCTACGTCATGGGGGGCACGGGGGAGGCGACACGCCACGTCGAGTACTATTTCCCCAAGCTCCTGCGGCGCGGACGGGAAGAGCGCCTCCACCGGCGGGTGGATATCCGGATGATCTACAACGCTTCGGCCCGGGCCTCAGAGATGGTGCAATCCCATGCCGATGCCGTCGCCCTGAAATTCGCCCCGCCCGGCTGTGATGCAGCGGCGACGACCATTCTCACCGATACCATGCTCGCTCTCATGGTGCTCAAGGAACGGCCCTTCGTCATCGCCATCGCCAACCCCCACATCATCAATACCTACATGACGCTGTTTTCACAGGTCTGGGAGGGAACGGCAGGGTAACGCAGGTATTCCGGGTCCTTCGCCCGGGACGGATCCGGTCGGGCGACGGAAAAAACCGTTGGGTATAATACCCGGATCCCCCGACAGATTATCTATGGGAACGATCCTGCGCCTTCTCGCCGTCGTGGTCTTCGCGGCGGTCATCATGGTAGCCCTCCTGCTGGCAGGAATCGCGCTGTTCATGGGACAGATGGAGAGGAGCGCGGCCGAGAGTTCCGAGTCGTTGTATCTCTACGAACTGGGGCTTTCCACGACGGGCCCCATCGAGAACGCGGTCCTCCTGATCCCCGTCCCTGTCTGGTATAATCCGGATTCCGGGAACAATGAGACGATACTTGACATGTCCCGCGCCCATCTTCGCAATTTCGGCAATGTATCAGCGTCGATCGAGGATGTCGGCGGCATTCCCATGCTGAACATCTCCGCCGACCGGATAGAGCCCCTCTACACAAACCGCATCGAGCCGATTCCCATTCGGCCGGGCCAGAACGAGTCGGAGCTCCCGCAGCCGACTCACGTGTATGCCACCCGCTCTTCGGAAGCGACGCCGGTGCTGGTCGGCATGGAGGTGCATATGCAGGTTACGGATGCCGGTCATGCGATCGACACCCGGATGCCGGTCGGCAGCGAGCCCCTTTTTGCGCCGTACCGGATCGTTGAATCGTTCGACGGTTCCCGGCGATTGATTGAAGAAGAAGACTACTCCGTGAGCCCCGGCTCTTCCGGCTACATCGTTGAGGTGCCGCTAATCCTCTCCTACGATGCCGCCGATGACAACGTCCTCACCGTCTCCTCCGAACTGCAGGGGGTCAACCAGTGGTGGGTGCTGGGATGGCGGTCGAACTCGTACCACGAGCGGCTGCGCCATGCGTTTTCCGGTGCGTGCAACGACACCTACCCGGTGAAGGCCGTCCTCGTCACCGGCGAGGGCGTGTACTGACCCTCCGCCTCCCCGTTTTCACATGGTATCCTTTATGCCGATGAGAGCCATTCGGGGTGCATCGACGTGGAGTCGTGCCGCTCTGTGGTTTTATAGTGCTCGAATACGCCGTTTCCGGCTTTCGGGGCTGTGCGTGCCAGGATGGAGGCAACCTCCTCCTCGGCTAATGGCTGAAACGACATCGCTGCCTGGAGCGCCTGAGCAAGGTCGGCTCGCGACTCCATCCCTGTCACCACCACATCGGTGGGCAGGTTCATCGCGTAGTGGAGTGCTTCGATGGCCGTTACTGTGTTGGTATCGAACACCGTACCGGCGGAAAACGGCTTCATCCCGATGACGCCGATGCCGCGCTCGACCAGTACAGGCAGCACCTCGTGCTCGAAACTGCGAAAGTGCGCGTCAAGGACGTTGAGGGGCATCTGCACGGTGTCCCATGCGAAATCCTGTTCGAGCATCGTGCGGTGAATGCCCGGGTCTTTATGGCCGGTAAATCCGATATAGCGGACCCTGCCCTCGTCACGGGCCTCGACCATCGCCTCCATTGCACCATCGTGTGCAAACGCACGGTCGATATCATCGAACCGGATCACCTCGTGCAGCTGCCAGAGATCGATATGGTCCACCTGCAGGCGCTGGAGGCTCTGGTCGAGCTGTGCGCGCGCCGCCTCTTTCGTCCGGCCGTCGACTTTGGTCATGAGGAATATATGATCCCGGTAGCCGTCTTTCAGCGCCTCGCCAAGACGGCGCTCGCTCTCGCCGTTATGGTAATCCCAGCTGTTGTCAAAGAAGGTGATGCCTTGCTCGATAGCTTCACGCACGAGGTCCACGACATCGGCGGTACTGCGCGGCAATCCGAGATGAAACCCTCCGACCCCGATAATCGATACCTTCTCCCCTGTACTGCCCAGTTCACGGTACGGCATCTCATACTTCA